>DASQZA010000120.1:0-4142 GCA_035638935.1 Gemmatimonas sp.
CTGCAGCGGCTTCTTTCCCATCTCGATGTGCCGCACGATGTTCTCGAGCATCACGATGGCGTCGTCGACGACGAAACCGACCGCGAGTGTGAGCGCCATCAGCGACAGGTTGTTCAGACTGTAGCCCAGCACCCACATGATCGTGCAGGTACCGATCAGCGAGAACGGCAGCGCGAGTGACGGAATGATCGTCGCGCGCACGTTGCGCAGGAACAGGAAAATCACCATCACGACCAGCGCGATCGTGAGGAGCAGCGTGAACTGCACGTCTTCGACGCTGTGCTTGATCGATTCCGAGCGGTCGAAGATCGTCAGGACACTGATGTTGCTCGGCAGCTGTGGCTCGAGCTGCGCCATGACGTTCTTCACGCCTTCGGCGACCTGCACGGTGTTCACGCCGGGCTGCCGGATCACGGCGAGCGCGATGTTCTGCCGTCCGTTCACCTCACTGAAACCGCGCGTGTTCTGCAGGCCGTCCACGACGTTGGCGACATCGCCGAGGCGAATCGGCGCGCCGTCACGCATCGCAATCACCAGGTTCCGGAACTCCGTCGCATTGCGCAGCTGGCCGGACGCCTGCAGCGTGAACGACTGGTTCGGCCCCATCAGCACGCCGGCCGGCGTGTTCGAGTTACCCTGGTTGATCGCCGTCTGGATCTCGTCGATGCCAACGCCACGCGCCGCGAGCGCGTTCGGATCGACCTGCACGCGTACCGCATACTTGGCCGAGCCGTATACCTGCACCTGGGCGACGCCGGTAACCGTCGACAATCGTTGCGCGAGAAACGTCTCGGCGTATTCGCTCAACTCCTGCCGCGAGAGCACGGGGGAATTGATGCTGAACATGATGATCGGTGCGTCCGCGCCGTTCGCCTTGTTGTACGACGGCGGATTGATGCCTTGCGGGAGCTGCCGCAGCGTCTTGGAGATCGCCGACTGCACGTCGGCCGCGGCCTTGTCGATATCACGGTCGAGGGCGAACTGCAGCGTGATGTTCGTGTTGCCCTGCGAGCTGGACGACGTGATGTTGTCGATGCCCGATACCGTAGTGAATGCCTGCTCGAGCGGCGTTGCCACGGACGATGCCATCACCTCGGGACTGGCGCCCGGGAGACCGGCGGACACCGTGATCGTCGGATAGTCGATCGTCGGCAGGTCGCTCACCGGCAGCGCGCGGTACGCGACGACGCCGAAGCAGAGAATGGCCAGCATGACCAGCGTGGTCATGACTGGCCGCTTGATCCAGATCGCGCTGATGTTCACTGCCGGCTTCCTCCGCGGGCTCCCTTTGGGCCACCGCTGTCGTTTCGTGCGCCCACGGCCCGACCTGCACGGTCGGCGGACGGTGCACCCCGAATTTCCACCTTGGCACCATCCGTCAGGCGCGTCTGCCCTTCCACGATCACGCGCTCACCCCCCGTGAGACCGCTGTCGATCTTCGTGACCGCTCCCGACACGCGTCCGACTTTCACCGGAACGCGCTTGGCCTTCGACTCCTCGTCCATCACGTACACGTAGGCACCACTCGCCGTCGGCACGATCGCGACCGAAGGCACGGTCACCGCACCCTCGTCGACACTCAGCTCGAGCCCGACCGTCACGAACTGCCCGGGCCAGAGTGCGCGACTCTCGTTGGCGACGCGCGCCTTGAGCAGTACAGAGCCGGTCGCCACGTCGACGACGTTGTCGATGAACGTCAGCGTACCCGTCAAGGTTCGCGACGAGTCGCTGTCACGCGGCTGCACGCGCACGCTGAGTGGTTTGTCCAGGCCGGCGCGACGCCGCATTTCCTCGAAGTCTCCTTCGGGAACGGTGAATCGCACGAGCACCGGCCGCAGTTCGTTGATCGTCACGAGCGGAACATCCGTTCCCTGCCGAACCAGATTCCCCGCCTGGATCGAGAGCTGCCCGGTGCGCCCGGAAATCGGTGCGCGAACGACGGTGTTCTCGAGCGCGAGGCGTGCCGCGTCGAGCGATGCGCGACCGGCAGCGACCGTGGCAGCGAGCGATCCCGCTTCCGCGTTCGTCTGGTCGAGCTGCTGGCGCGTGATGTAGCCATCCTTCGCGAGCACAGCGAACCGTGCGGAATCGCCACGTGCACGCGTCAGGGTCACTTCGTCGCGGGCAAGCGTGCTTTGCAGTCGCGTCACTTCGGCGCGGAATGGGCGCGCGTCTATCTGGAACAGGACCTGACCCCGCGCGACCTCGTCACCTTCCGCAAATGCGACGCGCGTGAGCATACCCGACACCAGCGACTGTACAGCGACTGTCCGGTTGGGTTCGACGGTCCCGTTCGCGGTCACGATATACGGAAGCGGGCCGACCTTGGCCGCGTCGACTGATACGACTGGTGCAGCCCTCGGCGGACGCACCTGCTCCTTGCAGGCGCCCGCGATGAGAGGCAGCAAGAGGGCGTACAGCCCAGTCTGCCACGGGAGTGTCCGAGTTGCTGCCTGTGGACGCGCGCGGCGCGACCAGAAATCATTGGCTTGCATTCGCAGGGGCGAACGTCAGAACGGAATGGCGCGCCCACCTTCAGGCAACATGAGGGGCGCGCCACGCGGATGTCAGCGCTGAGCGCTACGCCAACATACGCCGCCAAGGGGCGTTCCGTTGCCAGAATTCGGCGCGCTCCGGGATCACGCCCCGGCGCGACCTTCGTCCAAGCCAGCTCGTCGGCGCGTCACTGCCTCGTGGGTGGTCGTGTCCGCCAGCTGAGGGTGGTGTACCCCCTCGGCGAACTCCTCGATCATCTTCTCGTTGAATACCGGCAAGTCGGCCGGCTTGCGACTCGTCACCAGCCCCTCGTCCGACACCACGTCACGATCGACCCAGTCCCCACCGGCGTTTCGGATGTCCGTGCGCAGCGAGGGCCAGGACGTGACAGTACGCCCGAGCAGCACGCCGGCTTCCACGAGCAGCCAGGGCCCGTGACAGATCGCGGCAACCGGCTTGCCGGTCTCGAAGAAATGCCGAACGAACTTCACGGCCCGCTCGTCCGTGCGGAGCTGGTCCGGATTCATCACACCCCCCGGAATCAGCAGCGCATCGAAGTCCTCTGGATGCGCATGCTCGAGGGGCAGGTCGACCGTGACTGCATTGCCCCAGTTCTTCTCGGTCCATCCGGTGATCTCACCCGTCTTGGGCGAGACCACCACGGTCTTCGCGCCAGCATCGTCGAGCGCGCGACGCGGGACCTCCAATTCCGACTGCTCGAATCCATCGGTCGCGATGATAGCGACGCTCTTGCCGCGCAGACGATCATTTTCTGCCATGTCAAACCTCGGTCGAGAGGGGAAACCGAGATTTTGCTACAAGAAACGAGCCTCCGCCAAATCGTGTGCGACCGCGCCTGAACCGGAAATGGTTACAGGCGCGTGATGATGCGGCGCACCGACGGCCGCCCGATCACGCTTCGCCGGGACGGTGACACCGAATCGGTGCGGAACTCGAATCGCATGTCGCGCCCCATGTCGCGTCCCATGTCCTGCAGGCTTCGGCGCATCTCCTCCATCGCGCGTTCGATTTCTGCGCGATCGATGACGATGTTGTTGCCGTCGCTCCGCAGCTGACGAATTGTCGACGGAGCGATCCGACGTGTGAACACCCGACCTTCACCCGGGTCCCCTTCACCACGTGGCAGGCTCATCGTCATGCTGCCATCGCCGACCGAAATCCGAAACCCCTGATTGGGCAGATCGGAGCTGCGCACCGACTGCACCGTGACTTCGCGGTAGCGGCCGCCACTGTAGACACGGAGCGTCACGTTGCCGCCGGGCGCAACTTTCTGTACCTCGCGAATGAAGCGCGTTGCACGGGACGACAGGGCACCGGCGTCTTCGATGTCCGCGAGCGGCACACGGACATCCACGCCGTTCACCGCTGCGATACGATCGCCCTCCACCACGCCGGCCTTCTCAGCGGGCCCATTCTTCACCACCGAGTTGATGAACAATCCAAGCGTGTCGCGAACGCTGCCGGAGCCTCCGATCGACAACCCGACGACGCTCCCGCTGGCGTTGAGCGCGATGCTGGGCATCATTCCGGCACGGGAGACGCTGCGTTCAGGACTGGCCGCTCGCGGTGTGGCCCGCAGCGTGGAAGCGCGCGCCAGCTCCGACGCCGCAACGGTCTTCACGGAT
>DASQZA010000121.1:0-10073 GCA_035638935.1 Gemmatimonas sp.
GCTGCACGAGTGCCGTCGGCACACCTACCATCAACGCGATCTGCAGCGCGGCCCGGTGGAATGCGCGGTGCGGCGTGCCACGCAGCAAGGCGAACGCATGCACCCCCGCGACCGCAAAGCCGGTGGCGGCAAACGCGGCGAGGGTCATGTGCACGGCCTGCGCGCCGGCCGCGGCGTTGAACATCGCAGCGATGGGGTCGATGTCCACGGGCACGCCATCCTGCATGCGGAAGCCGGCGGGCGAGTTCATCCACGCGTTCGCGCACACGACGAAGATGCCGCTCAGCGCGCCACTTACGGCGACGACGACGCCGGCGGCCAGGTGAGCGCGCGGCGGGATGCGCTTCCACGCGTACAGGTAGATGCCGAGGAAGATGGCTTCGGTGAAGAAGGCGAAGCCTTCGAGCGAGAACGGCATGCCGATGATACCACCGGCGTGCTCCATGAACGTCGGCCAGAGCAGACCGAGTTCGAACGAGAGCACCGTGCCGGACACGGCCCCCACCGCAAAGAGAATCGCGGTGCCCTTGGCCCACCGCTTCGCGAGCTCCAGCAGCACGCCATCTCGCGTGCGCAGCCAGCGCCATTCGGCGATCACCATCAACGCTGGCATCCCGATTCCGACGACCGCAAAGACGATGTGAAAGGCCAGCGACATCGCCATCTGCGAACGCGCGAAGAGCAGGTCATTCATCGGTCGGCCCGTCGCTCGTCAGCGTGTAGCAAAGCATATCGCAACGCATGTCGCGAAGCATGTCGAACAGCGCACGCTAACAAATGCGTCCCCGACATTCCCCGAATCCGATGCGCGTGGCTCCCTCGCGTTCGGCATATGCCGTGATCACCACCTCGTCGCCATCCTCGAGAAACTTGCGCGTTTCGCCGTTCGGCAACGTGAACGGTTCCGCGCCTCGGCGGGTGAGCTCCAGCAGGCAGCCACGATTCTCCGGCAACGGGCCCGAAATCGTGCCGCTGCCCAGCAGGTCGCCCGAGCGCAGGTTGCAGCCGCTGCTCGCATGATGCACCAGCATTTGCGGCATGCTCCAGTACAGGTCGCGTGCGTTGGCGTGCGACAGGCGCGCGGGCTCCTCACCGGCATCGCGCATGCGCGACGTGAGCAGCGAGACCTCGAGCGTGATGTCGAAGCCGCCCGTCGCACGGTCTCCTGCGTCATCGAGATATGGCAACGGCGCCGGATCACCCTCGGCCCGCGGTGCGAGCGGAACGCGGAATGGCGCGAGCGCTTCCATCGTGACGACCCACGGGCTGATGCTGCTCGCGAAGTTCTTCGCGAGAAATGGCCCGAGCGGCTGGTACTCCCACGCCTGAATGTCGCGCGCCGACCAGTCGTTCAGCAGGCACAGCCCGAACATGTGCTCGTTCGCGTCGGCGAGCGGGATCGTGCTGCCGAGCGCGTTGCCGCTGCTTACGAATGCACCGAGTTCCAGTTCGTAGTCGAGTGAACGCGATGGGCCGACCGACGGCGCTGCATCGTTGGGCCCCTTGCGTTGTCCGTGTGGACGGCGCACGTCGGAACCACTCAGCACGATGCTCGATGCACGCCCGTGATAGCCGATCGGCACCCACTTGTAGTTGGGCATGAGCGGCTGATCCGGGCGAAACAGCACGCCGACGTTGGTCGCGTGATGTACCGACGCGTAGAAGTCGGTGTAGTCGCCGATGCTGGCGGGCAGGAACAGCTCCGCCTCGCGCTGCGCGACCAGTGCATGCTGCGCGGTCTGCTGGTGGTGCACCGGTGCACTCTCGGCCAGGAGCAACGAGAGCGCGGCACGCAGCGCGCGACGTGGTGCGGTGCCAAGCGCCATGAGCACGTTGAGCGAGCTGTTGCTGCAGGCCCTCGCCGCCTCGGTCCCTTCCGACCCAAGCTCCTTCAGCAGCCCCGCGGCGAAACAGGCGGGGATATCGAGGATCGAGTCGCCGATCGCGACGCCGACCCGGGGGGCTTCACCCGTGCCCGCACGACGGAAAATGCCGAACGGGAGGTTCTGGATCGGAAAGTCGGCACCCTGCTCGTTGGCGCTCGGGATCCAGCTCTGAAGCGAAGGGTCGGTCGTGGGATCGTCGGACATGGCGCTGGTGAAGGAGACCGGCTGTATGACGTGACAACGGCGTGGAAATGAAATGGAAGCCCACGTTGCCACTGATCCCAAGATACAGCCGACGCCGGTTACACCAGTCCCAACGCGCGTGACTCCTGCACCGGTTCCGTGAACGAACACGAGCCGAAGCTCACGAGCAGCGACTGGCGCACCCGCTGCAGCAGGCCACGATCGAACACCAGCATGCTGTCCGGACCGCGCCAACCCAGATGCAGGTCGTTGGTCTCGAATGCCTTCGGGTCCGACTCGGCGAGGAGGAGCAACGCATCTGCGCGCGTGCCGCCCTGTGCCAACAGCGCGGCCGCAAGGAAGACGTTGAGGAAGCCGAACATCGCACTCGTGGGCGACTCATCGTCGTATTGCAGCCGGTAGTAGCCGCAGAGCGTATGGTGCAGGCCCGCCGTGGCCTTGGCGACGACACCATGCGCAATGCACGACATCAGGAAGTTCACGATCGCGTCACCGGTCGGGAACGCATCCGGTGTGACGCCACCCGTCCGCATCTTCGCGCGGCGACCCGTCGATGCCACAGCTCCGATCATCGCATCGAGTTCGGCGGCTGGTGCACCCAGCGGCAACTCGATGTAGCTCTGCAACGACGCCGGCACCGCAGCCGCAAGCCCATGCACCGCATCGACCGATGTGGCCTTCGCTTCATACGCGTCGACCAGCGCGCCGCGATCGTCGAAGCAGACGCGGTGCCGCTCGTTGAATGCGGCGACCGCCTCGAGGTCGGCAGCGACATCACCGGAGCCGACGGCCGTGAGGCGCCAGGGAATCGCACCGGCATCACGTGGCAAGAGCGGGTCGGCCGCTTCCGAGAATTGCTCCAGGGCACTCGCGGGGCAGACGAAACGCCCCAGCATCCAACCCGCGCCACCCGCCCGGTAATGCGCGTAATTGCGCACGGCGGGCGCCATGGAGAGCCCTGCCGGCGGGAAGAGTCCCGCGTAGTCGACGATGCCGTCGAGCAGGATTCGCGTGGCATCGTCCGTGGGTGGGAGCGAACGAACGGGCATGACCGACACCGGAGTCTTGTGCAGAATTACAGTCCTTCGAAATCGAGTGCGAGGTCGAGCGCGGGCGCGGAGTGTGTGAGGGCGCCGACCGAGATCCGTTGTACCCCGGTTTCAGCGATTCCGCGCACCGTCTCGAGTGACACACCGCCCGATGCTTCCGTCACTGCGCGGCCGGCGCACCGTTCCACGGCCGCTCGCAACATCTCGAGCGACATGTTGTCGAGCAGGATGCCATCGGCGCCGGCGGCGAGTGCGGCATCGACCTGCTCGAGGGTGTCACACTCGACCTGAACCGTCGCACCCGCTTCGGCGAGGCTCCGCGCGCGCGACACCGCCGTGGCAACGTCGCCTCCGATCGCTGCGAGGTGGTTGTCCTTGATGAGCACCGCGCTCTGCAGATCCATGCGATGGTTCGTGCCACCGCCGGCGCGCACCGCGTATTTCTCGAGCTTCCGGTACAGGGGCGTCGTCTTCCGCGTGTCGAGGATGACGGCGTTGGTCCCCTTGATCGCATCGACGAACCGGGACACGATGGTGGCGACGCCCGACAACCGTTGCATGTAGTTGAGCGCCGTGCGTTCGGCGGAAAGCATGCCGCGCGCATGGCCGGACAGGTGCAACACGGGGTCGCCCTTCTTCACTCGCGCACCGTCCTCGGCGTCCACCCGAATGGTCACCGAGGAATCCAGTTGGCGGAACGCCTCGATCGCCAGCGGCACGCCGCAGATCACGCCATCACGTCGCGCCACGATGCCACCGCGCACGTGGCGCGTGCTCACGACCGTCGCCAGTGTCGACACGTCGTGGAACGCCTGATCCTCATCCAGCGCGCCGCGCACATGCGCCGCGAGCTCGGCCTCCGTGAGCGGGAAGTGCAGCCCGCCGTTCGTCGTGACCGCCGGTACTCCACGCGGCGTGATCGTGCGAGGCTTCACCGCTTCCCACGAATGCGGGGGCGTGGACCGGAGTGGCGGATGGTAATCGCTCATAAACAACTCTGCTCCGTGGCGCGCACCGACGCGCGACACATCGACGTTCAAGTGGACATACTGAGGGACGTACTGATCTCGCTGGTCACTCGCCGGGATCTCCGGGAGCGAAGGGGCTGTGCGCAGGTGTTCCACCAACTGCAATCATGCGTTCGATGGAGACGCGCGCTCGCGCTGCGACATCTGCCGGAACCGTGATGCGATGCTGCATGAACTTGAGCGCGTCACGGACCTTCGGCAGCGTCGTGACTTTCATGTACGCACATTCCGCGCGATCGTTGGCAGCCACGAAATGCTTCGTGGGATTCTCGCGACGCAACCGGTGCAGGATTCCGATTTCCGTTGCCACGATGAACGTATCCGTTTCGGTCTGCCGCGGGCGGTTGATCATGCCTTCCGTGCTGAGGATGTGCACACCCTCACCATCGATGGCGCCCGCCGATACCGCTTCGACGACCGGTGTCGCGCAACCGCACTCCGGATGAATGAGAAACTCCGCGCCGGGATGCTGCGAACGTTTGAGGTTGATGTGCTCCGGATCGATGCCCGCATGCACGTGACACTCTCCCATCCACACATGAATGTTTCCGCGCCCGCTCACGCGACGGACGTGCGCGCCGAGGAACATGTCCGGGAGGAAGAGGATGTCCTTGTCCTCCGGAATGGAGTTCACGATGTCGACCGCGTTGCCCGACGTGCAGCAGTAGTCGCTCTCCGCCTTCACTTCCGCCGTCGTGTTCACGTAGGCCACGACGATGGCGCCCGGATGTTCGGCTTTCCACGCACGAAGTTGCGCCGCATCGATCGTGCTCGCCAGTGAACACCCCGCCGCCAGATCGGGCAGCAGCACCGTCTTTTCCGGCGACAGGATCGCAGCTGTCTCGGCCATGAAGTGCACGCCACAGAAGACGATGGTGTCCGCTTTCGTCTTCGCGGCTTCGCGGGACAGGCCCAGCGAGTCCCCGACGAAGTCGGCGACGTCCTGAATTTCCGGACGCTCGTAGTTGTGCGCGAGGATCACTGCGTTCTTCGTCGCAGCGAGCGAACGGATTTCGTCGGCGATCGCCGGATCGTAATGCGCTTCGAGAATCGTCATATCGTCGTCATGTACTGGATGAATTCCTGCATGAACGCTCTACCACGTGATGTGTCGACCCTGCCACTTGCGCCGAGTCTTCGGAAAATCGCTTCGGAAGTGTCCCCCACGCGACTCCTTTCGCATCAATGACGCTTCCGCCACGAGCTGCGCCGTCGCGAGCAGGTTACGCTCTTCCGTCGCGCCCGGCGACAGGCGCGCGCCAATCTGGCCAAGCAATGCGAGACAGCGACGAAGTCCCGGCGCGGTGCGCGAGATCGAACAATACGTCCACATCGTCTCGCGTATCTCGTCGGCCGCGACCTGCGCGGCACCGCGATCGTCGAGTGACGGCACCGTCCACGCTTCCTCGGGTGGTTCCGGGAGCGCTTCCGGCGTCTCGATGAGATCGCGCGCGACCCGTTCGGCGAACACCAGCCCTTCGAGCAGGGAGTTCGACGCGAGGCGGTTGGCTCCATGCACCCCGGTGCGGGCGACCTCGCCGACGGCATACAGGCGAGCCAGACTCGATCGGCCCGCAAGATCGGTGACCACGCCCCCCATCATGTAGTGCGCCGCTGGCGTGACTGGAATCGGCTCCTGCGACGGGTCGATGCCCCGCGCGCGGCAGATCGCGAAGATGCCAGGGAAACGCCCGACGAACCCATCGCCCAGCTTGGTCGCGTCGAGCAACACGGTCCCGTACGCTTGCTGCTCGCGAAAGATCTCGCGAGCTACGATGTCCCGTGGCGCGAGCTCTGCCAGGCGGTGGCGCTGCGGCATGAACCGCTTGCCTCGCCCGTTCAGCAGTACGGCACCCTCGCCGCGCACTGCCTCGGAGATGAGGGCGAGCGGATTCTCGCGGGTATCGAGCGCCGTCGGATGGAACTGCACGAACTCCATGTCGGCGAGGCGGGCGCCGGCGCGGTGCGCGATCGCGAAACCGTCCCCGGTGGCCACCTGCGGGTTGGTCGTGTAGCGAAAGACCTGCCCGCACCCACCCGTCGCCAACACCGTCGCGTCGGCGATGATCTCGACCGCGCGACCCGCGATGCTCGCCCGAACGCCAGCCACCTGCGGACCCGTCCCGTCGTCGAAGACGATCAGGTCGAGCACCCGGGCCAGCTCGTGCACGGCGATGTTGCTGGTCTCGCGGACCTTCGCCACCAGCGTGCGGGCCACCTCGGCGCCCGTCTGGTCGCCGTGGGCATGAACGATGCGGCTGCGGGAGTGGGCGGCTTCCTTCCCGAGCTTGAAGTCGCCGTCCGGATCGAGGTCGAAGTGGGCGCCCGCCGCCTGAAGCTCCCGGACACGGGCCGGCCCTTCGTCCACCAGCACCTGCACGGCAGCGGCGTCGCACAGCGCTGCACCCGCGGCGAGCGTATCCTGACGATGAAGCTCGGGGGAGTCTCCGGCGCCCAGCGCCGCCGCGATTCCACCCTGGGCGTAGGCCGTGGCAGAGTCGAAAAGAGTACGTTTGGTGAGCACCGTCACCGGTCCATGGGCCGACGCTCGCCAGGCAGCGTGCAATCCGGCAACTCCACTGCCTACAACAAGGAACCGAGTGCGTATTCGATCGGTCATATAGGTTTCAATCTCAGGTCCTTCCGGCGCGCCTGCCACCCTTCGGCCCATCTTTACCGGGTCGAACGCACGAACCCTGGCCGGCGCAACTTCGTGCCCTTCCCGATTTTCAGGAGTTGAAGTCATGCGTCATACGTTTTCCCGGGGGCTTCGCGCTGCGAACGCCGCGGCGGGTGCAGCCCTCGCTGCCATCGCAACGACGGCACTCCTGCCCGCGTCGGCGACCGCCGACCTGCAGGCGCAGCCCGGTGGCGTAGCCTCGGCGTGCACCATCGACGGGAACGCACCGAAGGAGCTCGCGCTCGTGAGCCTGCGTCTCAACGCCGCTGCCGGCAACAAGGATTTCGCGGCGCGTCGCCCCGTACTCGTGGCGATGATGAAGGACCTCGAGACGAAGCCCGAGCGCTTCAAGTCGAATCTCGTGGGCTACCACTACACGCGGTCGCAGGTGCTCACGCTCATGGGCGCCGATTCGGCGATCGGCTTCATGCCCACGCGCGGATCGATCGGCCTGGGCGGCGCACCCGACGAAAAGTTCGACCTCGTCGGCGCACTCGATTCCGACTTCAAGGCAGTCGTCGCGGGTTCTGCGGCATGTGAAAAGGACGTCGGCGATCTGCGGCAGAACGACGTGTGGCTCGCGCTCACGCGCCGTGCGCTGGATGCGTCGAACGCCAACCAGCCCGACACTGCGATGTACTACGCGCAGCAGTCGCTGCGCCTGAGCACCGCGAGCCCGTACCCGCACTACGTGCTGGGTAACGTCGTCAACGCGAAGGGTGACAAGGCGGCCGCCGTCGGCCACTGGAAGCAGGTCGTCACGCTCGCCGGCAACGATTCGACGTACCGGGACCTGCGCAACAGCAGCCTGTACTTCATCGGTGCGGCGCAGGTCGATCTGGCCGAGAAGATGTCGGGTGCAGAAAAGCAGACGGCAGCGCGCGATGCGGCCGCGAGCTTCAAGCAGCTGATCGATGCCGCTCCGAATTCGGCCGACATGCCGAACGCGATGCAGGCGATGGCGGAAGCGCTCACGGTTGCCGGCGATTCGTCGAAGGTGGCCACGGTGTACGCGCCGCTCATGGCGGCCAACGGCGACTTCAGCGACTTCGCCTACACGATGGGCGGCGTGATCGCGACGCGTGCCAACAAGCTCGAGGACGCGACGGTCATGTTCGAGTCGGCGGTGAAGAAGAACCCGACGGCGCGCGACGCACTGCGCAACCTCGCGGCGACGTACTACGCGCGGAATCAGTATCAGAAGATGTTCGACCCGTCCGCCAAGCTCGTGGCGATCGATCCGAACAACAAGGATGGCTGGATGATGTTCGCGTATGGCTACCAGGGCCTGATGCAGGGCACGAAGGTGGCGGCGGAGAAGAAGGCGTTCGGCGATTCGCTCGTGAAGTACCAGACGTATGCCGAAGCAATGCCGGCCAAGGTCGACGTGAAGAACTTCCAGCGCGGTGCGAACGCGGTGACGTTGGTGCTCGAACTCGAGCAGCAGGCAGCGAAGGCCGGCACGTACGAAGTGACGGCCGAGTTCCTCGACGCGAAGGGTGCAGTCGTGGCGAAGGACACGCAGTCGGTCGGCCCGATCGAAAAGGGCAAGACGGCCACGGTGACGCTCAAGGCAACGGGCGATGGCATCGCCGGGTACCGATACCTGCCCATCAAGTAATGCGCGCTGGTTGCTGCCGCCTCGCGGTGGCAATCGGCATGACCGCTGGATGCTGGATGCTGGGATCGACGCGCGCCGAGGGGCAATCTGCCTCCGGCGCGCGTTCTGTTTTTGATTACCGCGCGGGCCTCATGGCCGTCGGTGTCGGCACGACGGCGAGCCCCGCGTACGTGGGGCGACGCATCACCGAAGGTTATCTCACGCAGCCCAACCTGTTCGCCGATGCATCGCTTGGCCCGCTGCAGTTCACGGGCACGCTCAACTTCGAGGGCTACACGCTCCGACGTGGCGAGTTGAACGCCGGCATCTACGGCGAAGGCTTCATCGACCGCCGCCACCCGCATACGCTCGTGCACGAGGCCATGCTCGGCGCAACGACCCCACGGTTCGCGCGTGGTGCCGGTGGCGTGCGACTGTCGATCACCGGCGGCAAGGGATTCACGCCGTACGGCACCGACGACCCGATGATGAGGCCGTTCGTGAAGTATCCCGTGAATCATCATCATGCGCAGATTATCGAGCGGGTCGGCGCCGTCGGCGCAGCCGCCATCGGCGATCCGGTCGCCGGGCGTGGCGTGGCCGTCGAGTACGGCGCATTCAACGGTGATGAGCCCGTGTCGCCATTCTCGGGGCCGCAGTGGTCACGCTTCGGCGATTCGCGGAGCGTGCGCGTGACAGCCAAGCCCATCGCGAGTATCGAAGTGCAGGCGAGCAGTGCGTTCGTGAGATCGCCGGGCATCATCCAGGGCGGTGCGTTCGACCACACGCAGCGCAGTGCATCGGTGCGGTATCAGCGCGCCGGCGCGACATCGATGGGTCATGCGCACGACCACAGCGATGGGACCGCCGATCCTCAACGCACGGGGTTGATGTATGCACTGGCTGAAGTCGCGCGCACCGACGAGGGCAGCGGCAATGCACGCGCATTCCGCTACGAATCGGCGCTCGTCGAAGCGCTTGCAACGCACGCGGGGTTCACACTCGGGATACGCGCCGAGCAGACCGAGCGGCCGGAATCGTCTCGCTTGCTCGATCCGTTTCGGACGACATCCGGACACATCGATTTCCAGATCGTCGGCATTACCCGCTGGCGCATTGCGACGGCGAACCTGAGCTTACCAGCATTCAGATTGCCGGGTCTCCGAACTGCTGGACTGACACCGTTCGTAGAGGTGGCGAGCGCACATGCATCGGCTCGCCGCCGGCCCGCAGTGTTCGAACCACGCGAGTTTTACGGCAGCAGCACACAAACTTCAGTATCGGTGGGAGCAAGGCTCAGCGTCGGAACGATGCGGGCACGCATGGGCCGGTACGGCGTACTCAACGACAGGTAGGATCCTCATGCTTCGCTCTCTGCGCTTCGCACCCCTCGCTCTCGCCGCCGCAGTCGCCTGCTCGGACAAGACCCCGACTGGCAACGACGACACGAACAACGGTGGCAACGGCGGCAACAACACGGCACTGTCGACGAATGGGTCGACACTCGCAAACGTCGGCTTCGGAGCGGTCGCCGAACGCTTCAGCGGCGAAGTGTGGGTACGCGGCACGACGGCATACACGACGACGTGGGGCACACGGGGCGTCGCGCGCGGCAACGCGGTCAAG
>DASQZA010000122.1:0-7055 GCA_035638935.1 Gemmatimonas sp.
CCGACGCGTTGATGTTCGGCTGTGTGCCCACGATGCGGTGAAACGCGAGGGTCACGCTGGTAACGACCTGCCGGCGGTCCGACGCATCGCGAATCGAGCGATCCCACGCTTCTTCCGTCCACTCGCGCAACGACCTCGTGCGCTCCCCTGTCGACGTGTCGATGCGCTCCTTTGCCGAGAGCTCACGTGTACGCATGTCGTACGCGCCGCGTACCTGATCACGGAGGGTCGCGACGCTCTGAACGAACTCGCGCTGCGAGAGCAGGATCGGGACGAGTTTTGGATACAACCCTTTGATCTCGCGGAGCAGGTAAGCCCAGTCTTCGCGCTCGGCGACCGACACGATCACGCTGACGTCGGGCTGCGTGGTTGGCAGCACCGCGAAGTAGAGTTGTCCGACACCGGCTCGCCTACGAGCCGACGGAGGAGCGGGTGGGCGTCGCTCGGCCCCGACGCGCTCGTCCTCCTCCCCATCGTCGTCGTCCGTCGCCGAAACGTAGGCGTCCGGCACGCGCAGGGCGTATCCAAGGCCCGCCGTACTCAGGGGTCGGAATCGCCCCGCCTCGGCGCCCTGCGCGATGATCTGCGCGACGGACAGGGGCTCCGCATACAAGACCTTGAGGCGAATGCGGAAGGGCTTCGGCGGGTGCAGCTCCGCCAGCAGCTCAGCGATCTGCTCCGGCGTCGGGGACGCGAAAATGGCCGCCACGTACCCCATGAGCTGTGCATGCAGATTTCGCATCGTCACGCGTGGGGCAGTCACGGGGGCACGGCGGAGGAATGGGGTGGGTCACTGCATGCGAATGAGCCATTCGGTCGGGCTTGGCAACGCTAGGCATGTCGGCCGGGGCGGCGCTAGATGGCGCCGCAGGAAGCATACCCGAACACCGACCGAATTGATCATATTCTAGTTGGTGGATGTGTTGGCTGCATTCTCCGGCGGTGTTCCATTGTCCGAGCGAGGCACGATCGTCCGTCCCTTCTGTGGTGGGAGGCCTTTGTTCCGATCGCCGTTGTGCTGCTGCGCTGGCCCCATCGCCGGCGCTTCTCTCTCAAGGCCTTCCCGTGCCACTCACGCTGACCCAAGCCGATGTAACCGGCGCCCTCGTCCGAGAATGGCGAAACCTCCGCGAGGCCGATGCGTTGGCGTCGATCCTGCCATCGATGCGGACCTGGCAGTGGATGGCCGACGAAGGCGCCCGCGGCTACGCCACACGCGACTACACAGTGGGGCCCGTCCCCCCGGCGCTTGCTCGCTTTGGGAGCGGGTCCGGCGTGGGCCCGTGTCTGCTCGAGAAATACTGGTCGGTGCGCACTGTGAACGGCCCGCAGAGCTCCTCGTGGCAGCCGAGCCTCAACCTGCACGTCGTGACCATTCGCCGGGGCGCGGTCGGGATGGCCGACCTCGCGCACGCGTCGGAACTGGCCACCGCCCTGCGGCATGCGGCGTGGTCGGGCCGGGAAGCGGGGTTCGCGCAGGACCGCGTCCCGACGCCCGGCATCGACACCCCTCGTGCCAACCTCTACGTGCGGGCGCTGGTGCTTGGGGAGTCGTCGGGACTCGACGTACGGCGCATGGCGTGGGACGCGTGGGATCGGCCCATTCCGCTGCTGGTGGCCGACTACAGCTACTCGGTGGCCGACGGGTTTCGGTTCGTTCCGCTGGAGGATGACTCCCTCTCTACAGCGATCTACCGTGAGCCGCAGGTGTTGAGTGACGTGGGTGACGAACTGCTTGGCCATGATGAACTACCCCAGACCGGGTGGCGCTGGCGCGGGGTCAACGATGGCCCGGTGTACGACGCAGCCACGCGTCTCACCGTGCATAACGGACGGGTGCTGTGAGCGGGTATCGGTGATGGGACGACGCCCGAACCGCCAGCAACGCGCGAACGCGCGTCGCGTCGCCGACCGCGCCTCCGCGACGGCGGTGCCGCCCCATCTCGACTATGCGCCGCGCGTGCCGCTCGTGGGCTTCGAGTCCTTGTACGAGATCACGCGAAACGGGCAGCTCTACTCGGTGCGCGCGAAGCGGTTCATCAAGCGAGCGTATAAGGACGGCGCCTATCTCAAGGTGCAGGTAGAGGGGAGATCGCACGTGTTGAACATCCAGGATGCGGTCGCCGACAGTTGGGCGCAGGCGTCTGGATGCCTGTTCCACGTCGCCATCCCGGCGACGACGGTGGTCGTGCTCGCACGCGACGCGAACGAGGCCCGCGAGGTGGCCCCATCAGCGCATCGCCGGGCTCGATGAAGGACACCTCGCACTGCTCAGCCAGTTCAGGCCGGAGATCGCCGAGCGGTTCCCGGGGGTTCGCCAGGCGGTGCGGCACGCCAGCGGCACATCCAACGGGGTCGATGAATCCTTTGCCTGGCGTGTGCACGCCGCACTGGTTCAGGTGATCGACGGGCTATGCGAAGATGCACCGGTGATCGTAGCCCTCGACGACGCCCCGTGGTGCGATCCGGAGAGTGCAACACTCCTGCAGATGATCATGCGACGGCCGGTTCCCGTGCCGGTGCTCTGGATTGCCACCGAGGCAGACGACGAGCCGTTGCCACCCACCAACGCCCTCTGGCGCGAGATCGAACGCTGCGCAGTTCCCGTCGAGCTGCCACCGCTCTCGCCGGATGCGGTGTGCGGGATGCTGGCGGAGTTCAGCGGCGAGGCGGAGGGCTGGGAGACGCTCGCCAGTGCGGTGCATGCGGTTTCGCACGGAGTCCCGGGCGTCGTCTGCGCCGCGATCGACGAGCTGCGCGCAACGACCGGAGACGACTGGCAACTGTTGCGGACCGCGCGCCCGGCGGTGCCGCGCCTGCATCCACGCCTGCGCGCCCGGGTCGACGCACTACCGGAGCTCGCGCGCGAGATGCTGTTGGTGCTGTCGCTCGTCATGGAGCGCGATGAGCTCCTGTCGTTCGACGCCTGGCACGCGCAGCCGGTACTGTCACTCGACGCGCTGTCGCATACCCATGGCATTTCGCGCCTTCGCGTCGCACGCACCGGGTCCCAGCTGGTGGAGGCGCGGTTGGCGGTGGAGCACGGCGGCGGTTTCCGGTGTGCCTCACCGTCGGTGGCCGCTCACCTCCGTGCCACCGGCAGCAGCGTGGCCGCGGATGAATTTCGCCGGATCCTCGGGCGTACGGCATACCCGGCGGGAGTCATCCCCCAGCCGTGACACACTCCAGCAAATCTCCACCTCGCGCAGACGGGAGCTGGCCGAACGTGCGGTAGCTGTTGCACACCGCCCCACCCCGATGATGGGCATGTCGCGTCCTGCCACACATAGACAAGTCGTTGCAGCCAGCGTAATTGAGGGATTCTCCACCGAGCGTGAACGCCCGTACGCGGGTGCACGTTCTGTCACCTGTGGCACCAACGCCGGTCGCGCAGCCCCTCAGCCCACGCCGTCCTTGACGACTTCCAACAGCATGTTCGCGTACCCACGACAGGACATCGTCGCGGGCATCGTGGTCTTCCTCGTCGCCGTACCGCTCTGCCTCGGCATCGCCGTCGCCTGCGGCGTCCCACCGATTTCAGGTCTGATCGCCGGCATCGCAGGCGGACTTGTCGTGCCCTTCCTCAGCCGGTCGGCGCTTTCCGTGACAGGGCCTGCCGCCGGACTGACGTCGATCGTCATCATGGAAGTGCAGCGGCTCGGAAGTCTGAATCTCTTCCTCACCGCGGTCATGATTGCCGGAGTCCTGCAGGTCGGGATGGGACTGCTGCGCGCCGGACGATTCGCCGGTCTCGTACCGTCCGCAGTCATCAAGGGCATGCTGGCCGCGATCGGCATCACGATCATCATCAAGCAACTGCCGGTCGCATTCGGAACCGTCGGTGGAGTGACCGACATCCCCGCGCAGTTCGCGCCGGGTGCGGTCATCATCGCGATCGCCTCGCTCGTGATCCTGTTCGGGTGGCGCCACACACCCCTCGCGAAGATCAGCTGGCTATCGTCGGCGCTCGTCGTCGTCGTGCTCGCGACGACGCTGGGCATCGTCTTCGCCGGTATCCCGTCGCTGGCGCTCGAGGCGAAACATTTCGTCCAGATCCCACTCGGTTCGCCGGCGGAACTCTTCGCCGTGCTGCCTCGCCCGGACTTCTCGTCGCTGCTCACTCCGGGAGTGTGGATAGCCGGCGCAACGATCGCCATTGTCGCCAGCATCGAGACGTTGCTCTCGCTGCAGGCCATCGACCGGCTCGACCCGATGCGTCGCCGCAGCCCGCCCGATCGCGAGCTCCTCGCGCAGGGCGCGGCCAACACGGTCTCGGGTTTCTTCGGCGGTCTCCCCGTTACCGCAGTGATCGTCCGCAGTGGTGCAAACCTCGCCGCCGGCGGTCGTCAGCGCATGTCTGCATTCGTGCACGGCCTGTTGCTCGCCACCGCGTTGCTCTTTGCCGGTGCGATGCTCAATCGGATTCCGCTCGCGGCACTCGCCGCCGTGTTGATCCAGGTCGGGCTCAAGCTCTGCTCGCCGGCGCTGTTCCGGACGCAATGGAAGCTCGGCATGAACCAGTTTCTGCCGTTTGCCATCACCATCGTCGCCATCATGTTGACGGACCTGCTCAAGGGTGTCATCGTCGGCATCGTGATCGGCGTATTCTTCGCACTGCGCCAGAACACATCCGATACGATCGTCGAGACGCGCGAGGGTGACGGACGACGGGTGCTCCGTTTCCGCCGCGACGGCACGTTCATCAGCAAGCCCGCGCTCGTCGGCATGCTGGACACGGTAAATGACGGCGAACGCGTGCTGATCGATGGTTCGGGTGAATTCGTCGATCACGACGTGAAGGAAGTGCTGGCCGAATTCGCCAGCAACGCACCGGACCGTCGTATCGATCTCGAACTGCGCGGCATCGACCTCAAGGGAGCCGTGGCCGGCGGTGGACATTAGGTGACACACCATGCGGGCACGAGCACCGACCCGGTCGAACGCGCGATAGCTCGCGCGCACGGCATCCTCCCGGACCAGGGGCCAATCGGTGTTTTCGTGCACCACAACACGCTGCACGCCTTCCAGCACCTCACGTTTCACGAAGCGGTACAGACGGGCGCCTCGGTCATCGGCGCCCGTCCGTATCTCGACATCCACGAGTACCGCGAGGCGTGGGAGCGGGGTCGCATCGAGGACACCGATGCCGATGCGGCTATCTTGCGTATGTTGGGTGACCGCGCCGCCGAGCGGGTGACATTCGGGCTGTCGCGTCACGAGTTCACCCGTGCCATGATGCGCGATGTACTCGACGAAGACGACGAGGCGGGACTTCACTACCAACGTGGTCACAGCCATTCCGGCCACGTCCGTTTCGATGCGTCGCAACGGACGCGCGCGCTACACGGTGCACGTCTCGTCGATGCCGCGCGCGATCGCCTCGGGCGTGTTACCGCCGACGCGGAGTTCGCGGGTGCGACATCCGAAAGTGCCGACTTGCGTCGTCATCGCGATGCACTTGTCGCGCTCGGCGCCGGCGACAGCGATGTCGCCGTGCATGGAGAGCTGGTGCGCTTGTGCGCCGTGTTTCTCGACCATGGTCAGGCTCTGGCCGAAATGCCGCGGCGTCACGAGGGATTCCTGCGCGCCGTTGGTTTCCTCTTCGCCGATGGTGCCACCGAGCCCGCTGCCTGCCGTGGCATACGGGGCGACATGTTGCGTGCGCTCAACGAGAACGTGCCCGCGAGCGTCGCGATTGCTGACTCGCTCGAAGCGCTCGGTGTGCCGCACGACGAGCAGGAAGAGTTCGTGCTGGCGACAGCGCTTGCGCTCCCTGGATGGACCGGCATGTTCTCGCGGCTCGAACGCCATCCGGAGGAGCGCGAAGGGTCCGGCGCCGCGGCACTGGCCGACGTGCTCGCCGTGCGCCTCATGTACGAGCGGCGCGCGATCGAAGCCGTGTGCGCGGCGAACCAACTTCCGGTTGCGTGGCTGCGGCTCAAAGCGGCAGCGACCGTGCCGCGCTCGCACTCGATTGCGCGCGATGCGTGGATGCTCGCCGGTGTTGCAGAAAGTGCGGGGGTGACGGCCGACGCGGTCGGCAGGCTCACGGATCTCGACCTGGCGGCGTTCTGGAACGAAGTGGCCGCCCTCCCGCGCATCGCGCGACGGCGGCTGCTGCACGACGCCTACGAGCGTCGCTACCGGCGACAGATTCTTGACGGGCTGCATGCCATACGTCCTGAAATTCCAGAGGCGTCGAACGAGCGGCCGCAGGCGCAGTTCATGTTCTGCATCGACGAGCGCGAAGAATCGCTCCGGCGCGCACTGGAAGAGCAGGGCCCCCAATTCGAAACGTTCGGAGTGGCAGGATTCTTCGGCATCGCGATCGACTATCTCGGCCTGTACGACGAAGCTCCGGCCGCGCACTGTCCGGTCGTCGTCACGCCCGCGCACGAGGTCCACGAGTCGGCGGTGCCGTCGTCGCAGCACTGGCACATCAAGCGCTCGAGCATGCGCGATCGCTGGCGCGCCGCGTCACGCATGGTGCATCGCCACTCCCGCACGCTGAGTGGTGGTGCCGGCCTCTCCTTCGTGCTCGGCCCGCTTGCGGCCGCGCTCGCGCTCTCGCGTGTGATTGCGCCACGGACGTCACTTGCGATCGCCGACTCCGCACGGGAACGATGGGCGCCACGCCCGGCGACCAAACTCTCGGCGATCCGCACTTCAGCGGAAGGTGACGCTCGGTCGGAGCGAGGCAAGTTCGTCGGTTTTACACTCGACGAAGCGGTCGATCGCGTGACCAACCTCCTCCGCGCCATCGGGCTGGTGGAGCATTTTGCCCCAGTCGTGTTCGTGCTCGGGCATGGCTCGACGAGTCTCAACAACCCGCACGAGTCGGCGCACGACTGCGGCGCATGCGGCGGCCGCCGCGGCGGGACCAACGCGCGACTGTTCGCCGAGATGGCCAACAGCCCCGAGCTGCGGGCCGTTCTGCGCGAGCGTGGGCTCCATATTCCGGACGACACCTGGTTCGTCGGTGGGTTGCACGACACCTCGGACGACGGCGTGACCCTGTATGATCTGGAGTTCCTCCCGGTGGGGCACGCGGAAGC
>DASQZA010000123.1:0-30036 GCA_035638935.1 Gemmatimonas sp.
CACCAAAGTTCACTCCAACAGCTCTGGTAGTAGGCGCCGCAGACCACGGTCCGCCGCTGACGCCGTCCGAGGCCGCGCTGCTGCTGATCGATCACCAGTCCGCGCTTTTGCTCAGCGTGCAGACGCAGAGCGCCGAGGAAATGCGCAACAACGCGCTCGCGCTCGCCAAGGTAGGTCGTCTGTACGATCTCCCCACCGTATTCACCACCAGCGGCGCTGCCGGACCGAATGGGCCGCTGCTCCCCGGAATGCGCGCCCTCCACCCCGACGCACCCGTGATCGACCGGACGCTCTTCTTCGACGCGATGACCGACCCGGCGTTTGCCGGCGCCGTCGAGCGCACCGGGCGTCGCCAGCTCATCATGGCTGGCATCACCACCGACTACTGCCTCGCACTCCCCGCCATTACGGCGAGACGACTCGGGTACGACGTCTGGGCCGTGATCGACGCGTCTGGTGCGTGGAGTCGTGTGATCGAGGACGTCGCAGTAACGCGCATGGCACAACACGGCGTTCACGTGGTCACGTGGGCGGTGGTGTTGGCAGAGCTGCAAAGCAACCTCGCCGTCCGGGATGCCGACGCCGCGCTGGCCAAGCAACGTGACGTAGTCTCGCTTCTCTCCGAACGGGTAGCGGCAATCGACTACATGATCACGACATTTACCACGCACGGAACTGCGGTGCTTCCGTGAACGACGTTCACGTCACGCCGCACCCGCTGATTGCCATGCTACGGCCGGGCCTCGTGCGGCTGCGACACGCGGAGCCGCACGCCGAAGCCGCGGGCATGGCGACGAATGCGTACGCCGTGCTCGCGCCAGGTCGAGCGCTCCTCGTCGACGCAGGTTTCCTCGACCTGATGCCGGCAATCGCGGCCTTCGCTGCCGATGGATTCGCGCCGTCCGCGCTGGTGTTCACACACCGCCATGTCGTCGCGCAGTCGGATGCCATTGACGCGTTGGCGACGGCGTATCAAGTGCCCTTCCTGCTCTTGCCCCGCGAATCCGCACATCCGCAAGCGCAGCAGAGCGGCCTCCAGTTCGACGACCCTGCCGGACACGAGGCGTTGACCGCTGTCGGGATGGAGGCACTGCCGTTTCCAGGGCATACCGCGGGGCACCTCGTGCTGTACGGGACATCAGGCGGCGGCGTGCTGCTCGCCGGCGACTGCGCGATGGGCGCATTGCGCGCCGAGGCCGCCGCTGGGATGGCGTCGCTGGTGCGTCCGCCCGAGGGGCTCACTGTGGACGATCGCGAGCTCCGGCAACAGTGGGTCGCGTTCGACCGCCCCGTCGCGACCATCTGCCCGTTTCACGGCGAGCCGCTCGTCGACGACGTTGACGCGGTGTTCCATGCGCTCGAATCGCTTCGGACCGCGACGCCCACTCGCACGCTCGGCGTCGGCGGCGCCTTCAGCAGGATTTGATGTCGTCGATAACCACGCTCGGCGCGGACCGGGTATCGCGCTTCAAGGACGCATTCGGCAGCTACCGCTTCTTCGTTGGATCCCTCGAATGCCTCGCGGTGAGCGACGGCGCGCTCACGTTCCCGGCGGCGTGGTATGCGGCGAACGCGCAACCAGCAGACGTCGAAGCGGTACTCCGCGCGCACTACCTCCCGACAACGCAGGTCACCAATCAGACCACATGTCTGCTGGTCAGCACTGGCCAGCAGTTGGTGCTCATCGACACCGGCCTCAAGGAGCATCTCAAGTCTGCGGTCAGCAGCGCCGCGCCTTCGCAGCTCCGCCTCCTTGGCCGCCTGCAGGAACACCTCGCGCAGGCCGGCGTGCAGCCAGGCGACATCGACACCGTGGTGCTCACGCACGGACATCCTGATCACGTCGGCGGGCTGACCAACGCGGACGGCTCACTCGCCTTCCCGAATGCGCACTACTTCATGGAGCGCACTGACTGGACGACGTTTACCGCGCCACCGGGCCACACGTCCGCGGCTGTTGAGGCCTCGGGCATTGCGGTCGCGCGTCTCACTCTGCCCGCGATCAAGGATCGCGTGACGCTGATCGATCCTGGACAGGAAATCGCGCCGGGTGTGCACACGTTGGCCGCAGCGGGGCACACACCCGGGCATCTGGGATTGATCGTCTCATCGGGCAACGAGTACCTGCTGCACGTGTGTGACGTTGCCGCGCACCACGTGCTCTCGCTCGAGCACCCGGAGTGGTACTTCGCCGGCGACCTCGACCCACAGACGTCGATGCAATCGCGGCGTCGGCTGTTTGACCGCGGGGCTGTGGATGGCCCCCGTGTGTTCGCGTCGCATTTCCCCTTCCCGAGTCTCGGCCACGTCGTCGCTCGTGCTCGCAGCTGGCATTGGGAACCCGAGGTTTATACGTGGCAATACTAGACCCGATGCCTGCCCGAACACGTCCCCTCCAAACGACGGTCGGCGATCTGCTACGTCTGGCGAAGCACCGCACCAGCACGCACATCGGACTGAGCTGGTCACTGTCGTCCCTCACGCTGCGGGCGGTTGATCGGTCGAGATCGTCCGCGACCGAAATCGCCACCCATCCGGACGTTTCTGCAGCACATCCACTACGGTGGACGTGCCCATCACCGTCATCGACTTGCGGTTGAAGATGAGCAGGTAGAAGTGCACCGTCGCCGTCTCACCATCGAGCCGGACGATCGGATTGGTGACAGCATGCCGGGTTCCACCCTGCGCGGTCACGTACTCGTAGAATGTATGCAGCCAGGTCATGTACTCGCTCGTGGCGGTGAAACTGCCGAAGGGACTCGTGAAGCTGAAGTCCGTATGCAACAGCGACTCGTGCACCGCGAAGTTGCCCTCGTCGAACGATTGCTCGGCGAGAAAGATCGTGCTCAGCACATCGGCGTAGTCGCCGGCTCCAATGGCGGACATGTCGAGCGTTTTCATGCGAGGACCCCTGTACCTGCGCGGTGCTGCATCTGTGCGATCGCGTACTGCACGGCATACGCGACACCGCCGCCGTGCTCGGCGACGACTGGGTAAAGTCGCTGGTATTCCTCGCTGGTAGAGTCTGGACAGAGCTCAGCCATGATCGCCTGCCATGTGGCGGGCCGCGCACCCGCCTGGATCATGCGCTGCTTCGCATCTAGATGCGCCTCGACGCTGACACCGCCGGATGCATCGCTGACAAACCAGATTGCATATCCGGCGGCGAGTGTGGACAGTACGGTTTGCAACAGACACACTTCGGTCCAGAGACCGCAGAGCACGAGGTTGCGACGACCGGTGGCTTCAACCGCCGCCACGAATGCCGGATCCGACCACGCATTGGTGTTGCGCCGGTCGATGGGGTCGACATCGGAGAACACCTGCTGAAGTTGCGTGAAGAGCGGATCTGAGAGCGGCCCCCCCTTGGCCGAGATCGTGGTCAGGACAGTCGGGATGTTCAGAACCCTCGCTACTTTCGCGAGCCCCACGACATTGTTCGTCAGCTCATCCGGAGAGATGGACCGCACGGGGAAGGCGACGAATGGCTGATGGTCGATGAACGCGAAAGCGGTGTTCTGAATCGTGAGTGTATTGATGTTGTGCATTGCGAAATCCGGAGCGGGTTATTTCACGAGATCGGAAGTTCTGCAGTGACCGAGCGGATGCAGCCAGACTCACGACATGGCCGCAGTCCAGTCCCGACTCTCTCCCTGCTGCAGGTCGAGGACGATCAGGCGTCGCATCTCTGAGAATGACCCCGCATCGGAGTCACCGTTGATCAGGATGCCACCGAACAGCACGACGTAGCGCGCGGGAAACGTCGTACGTTTTACAAGCAGATCAATGCGGGCGGCGATTGCCTCGTACATTACTTCGGTTGCCTCTTCCAACGGTACCGCGGCGTTAACAATGCGCGCGCGTTCGGCGAGGAAGAGTTGTTCGATTGTCTCCTGCTGATAGTCGAACTCGGAGGGTGCAGCCGGGCTGATCTCACCTTTCTGCAGCTTGGCGAGTGCGGCTCGCGCGGCACCACAGCAGCCCGTCTGCCGGTTCTGACCGACGCGGCGAATCACTCCGAGCGTACCGTCCCGCGAGACACCGATATGCGGCGCGTGATAAATCACGACGGCGCCACCATCGGGCACATGCGACGCGAAGGCGCCCATGCCGGTCAAGCCCGCGTGTGGAAAGCCGTCGAGCCCGCCCAGACGGAATGGACCGACCATCTCGAACGCGCGGGGCGGATACTCGATGCTGTTGACGTCGTCGCTACAGATCGAATCCGCCAGCAGCAGCTGCAATGGCGCCAATCCGTACTCGCGCGCGAGGAGATCGAGCAGACGGTCCACCGCTGCACCCGTTGTCTCGGCATTCGGATAGTGTGTGCGCACGGCGCCGAGCGCGGTGGCGGCCCCGGTACTCCCCTGAGCGAGATCGGACTGCGGTAGCTGGGTCATTGATTGCTAGAGGAGGATGTTGTTCACGGGCGTGAGCGCAGCGGGGACATCGACCTCGCCGATCATCTCTCGCAGATCGATCTCGATCGTGCGGCACAGTGCGGTGATCGGCACGTCGTTCGCATTTCCCTCGAATGGGTTCTCTGTGCTCTCGCCCACCTTTTCGAGCGCGAGGAAAAGCCAGGTTACGACGACACTGAACGGGATCGACAGCCACACGAGTCGATGGTCGACGCGCTGAAATTCCTGCATCATGCCGAACGGTACCAGCCACACGAACAGCCGGATGAACCAGTGGTTCAGCGTCGCGAACTGGCGCGGATACGGGAAATTCTTGATGCGCTCGCACCGTCCCTGATGTTCGTACAGCTCAGCGAGTTGCCGGACGAGCGCCGCGTGCCGCACGTTGTCGATGGTGCCCTGGCTGGCCAGCTTGCGCAAAGTATCAGACTGCAGCGCGATGATCGATGTGGCGGTGTTCGCGTGTGCGAGCACCTTCGCCGCCTCGTGTGAGCCGAGCAACCGCTCGAGCAACGTCGGAAGCCCGCCGTCGGCTTCGGCCACCACGAAGTACCGTGCACGAAACGCGAGATTGTCGGCGCGGTCCATGTTCTCCCAACTCCGCGGCTGCCGAAGCTGGTAGCGCAGCGCAGTAAGCCACGCGACGTGCCGGTGCACGAGGAGACGCGCTGTGGCGTCGGCCGGTTCTGGTGCGGCGGCTGAACCGATGTCGGTCAGGTCGCGCGCCATGATGCCCCAGGCCCGGCTGGCGTTCACGATGCTGCCCCAGATCTGGCGTGCCTCCCACGTGCGCGCATACGTAGCGTTGTTGCGAAAGCCCACCGTGAACGCGGACGCCGTGCCGAGCATCGCGATGGGCACCCAAGGAACCGCTAGCCAGGTCCAGTCAAGCCCTGCCACTAGCAGCGTGGGCAGGGTCGCGATCGCTGTGATCACTGCAGTCTCGCGGCTGGTCCAGCTCAGGACGTCGCGAATGCGATAGCGTTTGGCGGTGTACATCTATTGCCGCACGTGGCGTAGTCGCCCGAACCTGCCAGACTTCACGCGGGGTGCGGGATCACGCGGCCCGGCAGCGGCGTCTCGTCGACGTAAAGAAAGTGGTACGTCCGGCTGGCGAACTTCCACACACCGTCTTCGCGCTCGTACACGTCGTCGTAAACCGCGCAGTTGTACTGGGAGCCGCCGGTAACGAAGCGCCCAAGCTCCTGCACGTAGCTGTGCCCCGTCACCGTCTCACCGTCGGCATCGATCGGCCCATCGTGCACAAACTGGACAAACAGTTCCCACAAGCCGAGCATGTGTTCGATGCCGCCTCGAATCGCCACGCGTCCCTCGAACTGCGCCTGCATGTCCGGAATTGCCCAACGGCCCGATTCGCTGAACAACGCGCTGAACCCGTCAAACTGGCGGCGGTTTGCGAGGTCGGCGAAACGGGCGCGCAGGTCCCGGATGGCCTCGCGGTCGGCCAACGATAACTCCGGACGATCGGACATGGGCACGAGCATTGAAAGAGGGTGACGAGGTCCGCGGTGAGTCCACGTGACGGAGGGCGCTCCGTCACTGCAAGCTCGGTCTCGTGCCCGGATTGGGCATGAGGCATCGGGACTGCGTGTGCTCTGCATTTCGTCGCGGTTCCGTATGCCGAATGGCATAGGACGGGTGGGACTACCTCATTCGGCCTACGAGCGACGCTCCGTCGGGTGGGTGGCGCGCCGGTGTCGCGCGGCGCGAACTTATGTTGTGGCACGCGAGGGTACGCCTCGCGCACCTTTCGTCATTCCTCGCGCTCCCCGCGCATTCAGCCCCCATTCATGGCGCTTCAGGCCGACTCTCGCTCGTCGTCGACGACCCGACGTGGACCGTGGACCGTTCCTGAGTCGGAGGGCGCGGTGGCGCGCACGACGGAGCTCGACGCCCGTAACGCCGCACTGCTCGAGCGCGAGGTGTTGCTGACCGCCGTGGCGGATGCCTCTCGCCTGCTGCTCGAATCGAACACACTCGCCAACGCATTGACACAGGCACTCGAGCGCATCGGACGGGCCGCGCGATGGGATCGCACACAGCTCCGGATCTCCGCGCCGAATGCGGACGGCGCGATGGGCCACGAGGTCGTTGCGGAGTGGGTGGCGGAGGGCGTGCAGGCACAGCTGGGCAGTGCCACCCACGGATGGATTGCCGATTCGGATGTGCCGGACCTCGCGGCGATCATCCGCGGAGGGCAATCGTTCTGGCTCACGTTCGACGAGCTGTCGCCCGCCGCGCAGCAGCTCTTCGGCGCCATCGGCATCCAGACGACGGTGGCCGTGCCCATCTTCGTCGACGGGACGTATGCCGGGATCATCGGCTTCGACGATTGCGCGCACGCGCGGCCGCGACAGGCGCATGAACTGGACGCGCTGACGACAGCCGCGCGTGTGATCGCGGCCGCGATGCACCGTGAGCGTCTCGTCGATGCCGTCGTCCAGGAGCGCGAACGTGCAGCGGGATATCAAGTGGCCGAGTTGGCCAAGGCCAACGAAATCCTGCGCGGTACCGTTGCCACACTCGCTGGCGGTGGTGGCATCGAGTCGTTCGTGGGATCGGTGACGCGCGAAGCGGCGCGCGTGGTCGATGCCGTCACCGGTGTCGTGTTTCTGTACGAACCGGTGGAGAACGCTTTCCGTCTCGCGGCTGGGTGTGATGACGGACGGGTGTGCCTCGACGTGCAACCGTCCGCGCGCGTCGGCCGCGAGCTGCTGACACCAGCGGACCTCACACCCGTGTGGCGGACGCTGCTGGCGCAGGACGGTCCACTGTTGATTCACGCGGTGTCCGACCCGGTGAATACGTGGCCTCACGCCGTCGCGATGCATCGTGCCCTCGGCCACGCATCGATCGGCTACCTGCGCCTGCAGGTCGGTGACCGGCCACTCGGGTTTCTGGGACTGGGATGGCGTACACTCGACCCGGTGCTCGCGCCGGACCATGTGGCCGTGCTGGTCGCGCTCGGTCAGCAGCTCGCCCTCGCCCTCGAGCTGAACCGGCTGTCGCAGGCAGCACGCGCAGACGCGGCCCAAGCGGCGGTGCTCGAGGAGCGTACACGCATCGCGCGCGAAATGCACGACACGATCGCGCAGGGTCTGGCGGGCGTCGTGATGCAGCTGGATCGAGTCCGCGCGAAGCTGGGGGATGCCGCCGCACCGGCCGCGCCCGAGCTGGGCGTCATCGATCGCCTCGCCCGTGACAGTCTAGCCGAGGCACGGCGGTCGCTGGCCATGCTTCGGCCGTCGGCGCTCGAAGCCGACGGGTTGGTGCAGGCATTGGAGGCGGCCGTCGGTGTCGCGTGTCCGCAGGACGACGCCACCGATCGACCACCAGCCATTGCGACACTGGACGTGCGCGGGCACGCCCACCGTCTGCCACCCGATGTGGAGATGGAACTGCTCCGCATCGCCCAGGCGGCGCTGGCCAACGCATGCCAGCATGCCGCGGCATCGGTGATCACCGTGGACCTCGGCTTCGAGAGAGGGGGCTGCGTGCGTGTGTCCGTCACGGACGACGGCCGCGGCTTCGACCCGACGCGTCGCACGCCCGGGCGCTTCGGGCTCACGGGCATGAGCGAGCGGGCGGCGCGTATCGGTGCGACGTTGGCGATCGTGACCGCGCCGGGCGAGGGCACGCAGATCGTGGCTCGCTGGGAGCCGCGATGACCCCGTCATCGATGCCTGGCTCGGGGCTCGGCGATCCACGCAGCATTCGCGTGTTGCTGGCCGACGACCATGCCATCGTGCGTGGCGGCGTTGCGGGCGTACTGCGCGACGAGCCGGATATCGCGGTGGTGGCGGAAGCCGCGGACGGCATCGAAGCCGTGGCGCTCTACCAGCGGCACAACCCCGACATCGCGTTGATCGATGTGAAGATGCCTGGGCTGGACGGACCGGCGGTGGTCGAGGCCATTCGCGCTCGTCACGCGGACGCACGCATCGTGATCCTCACCACGTACGACGCTGATGACGATGTGGAGCGCGCGCTCAAGGCCGGAGCCAAGGCCTACCTGCTCAAGGATGTGTCGCCGCGAGAGCTGGTGGCGTGCGTGCGCGCGGTGCATCAGGGACGCAGCTGGGTGTCACCGACCATCGCGGCCAAGCTCGCGGAGCGCATGACACGTGTAGAACTCACACCGCGTGAGATGGGCGTGTTGCGCGAGCTGGCGGCGGGCAAGAGCAACAAGCAGATCGCAGTGGCGTTGAGCATCGCCGAAGGCACAGCCAAGGTGCACGCAGCGCGTCTGTACGAGAAGCTGGGCGTCGCCAGTCGCACCGAAGCACTCGCTGCTGCGCTGCGGCGCGGGTTGATCCGGCTTCCGGAGTAGCGGCGACACGTCAGGTTACCGTTCGCTCGCGTCGTACGCCATTCGACCTACGCCGCACGGTCGATCTCGGTAGCACGTCATGGTCCGTCTGCCCGACGCGTCGTTGTCCGATGCGCGCGTACCGTTCGCGCATGACGACATCACGACGCATCACGATACTGGGCTCGGGCAACATGGGCGGCGCGTTGGGCACGACATGGGCGCGCGCCGGCCACACGGTGGTATTCACGTTCGCGCGCGACCGCCGACGGCTCGAGACGTTGGCAACCGGCGCCGGCTCGACTGCGCGCGCCGGCGAGCCCGCAGAGGCGGTGCAGGGTAGCGACATCGTGATGCTGGCCGTCCCATGGGACGCGGTCGACGACGCGCTGGCCGCCACCGGTTCGCTCGACGGCAAGGTACTCCTTACCTGCGTCAGTGCGCTCCGTCCGGATTTCACCGGGGCTACGATGGGCCTGCCCGCCACCGTCGATCGCTCGGCAGCCGAAATCATCGCCGAGCGGGCGCCGGGTGCGCGCGTCGTCGAAGCGTTCAACACGACGTTCGCCGAGACCATCGGGTCGGCGCAGTCGTTTGCGCCTGGGAAGCCATCCGTCTGGTACTGCGGTGGCGATGACGATGCAAAGAGCATCGCAGCATCCCTCATTGACGACTGCGGCTTCGACTCGGTGGACGCGGGGCCACTGGTGGCGGCACGCACGATCGAGACGCTTGCGTCGGTGTGGGTGCAGACGGCCGTCGTGGCCGGTCGCTACCCAAATGTCACGCTCTCGGTGCTGCCGCGCGCAACCACCGCGTGACAGAGCACGAGGCTGCACATATCTCTCTTCACACATCGAGGCTGGTCAATGCAGCATCACAAGGCATTCTGTAATGGGCAGATCCTGCACTATGTCCGCGCCGGCACAGGCGACCCGGTCGTGCTGCTGCACGGGTGGCCGGCAACGTGGTATCACTGGCGAAAACTGATTCCGCTGCTGGCCGACACGTACACCGTGATCGCCCCCGACTTGCGTGGCTTCGGCGATTCAACCAAGCCAGCGAGCGGCTACGACACGCGCACGATCACGGAAGACGTGTATCAGCTGGTGCAGCAGCTCGGCCTATCCCGCCCTTTTATCGTCGGGCACGACATGGGCGCGGTGCACGCCTACACGTATGCCAACCGTCACCCAGACGAGGTGCGCGGACTCGCATACCTCGACGAGCCACTGCCCGGGTTCGGCTACGAGCAGTTTGCGCAGCTTCAGCCGGACCCTGCAATGCAGGGCGGTTTTTTCTTCGCGCATTTCCACCTCGCGCCGGACCTGCCCGAGGCACTCGTGGCGGGTCGGGAGCGTCTGTATTTGAGCTACCTGATCCGGCGCATGAGCTACGACCCGAGCGCCTTCGACGAAGCGGATCTTGACGAGTACGAGCGCACGTTCGGCGGTGGCGGCTTTCGCGGCAGCATCGGGGTGTATCGCGAGATCGGTGAAACGATTCGCCAGAACCGCGAAGCCGCCACCACGAAGCTGCAACTGCCCGTACTCGCCTTGGGTGGCGCCTTCGGCGTCGGTGAGCTGACGCTGCGAGACATGCGCGCAGTCGCCGCAGATGTGCGCGGCGCCGTAATCCCGGAGTGTGGGCACTTCATCGCCGAGGAACGTCCGGCGGAGCTGGCGCGCGCCCTGCGCGATTTCTTCGGGAGCGTCGGTTGACCGTGGCTGACTTGCAGGTCGTGCTGCTCGGCGCCCGGCACCATGCTCCGACAATTCACGGTGCGCTGACCCATGACAACGACCAACTCACCCAGCGTGGACATCGCAATGAACATCGACATTGAGAAGCACACCGCCGCGGTCGGCGACGTGCACCTGCACTATCTGCGTGCTGGCTCCGGACCGCCGGTCGTCCTGCTCCATGGCTGGCCGCAGCACTCGCATCACTGGCGATCCGTCATCCCCGCGCTTGCCGCCCACTACACCGTCATCGCTCCGGATCAGCGGGGCGCGGGCGGCTCGTCGATTCCAGTGGGTCCATACGACAAGCGCACGCTGGCGGCGGACGTGCGCGCGTTGGTGCAGCAGCTGAACCTCGGGCCCGTCGCCCTCGTTGGGTATGACCACGGCGGCGGGACGGCGTACGCCTATGCCGCACAGTACCCGGACGAAGTGCGGCAGCTCGCGATGCTCGAGTTTGCGCCAGCCGGCTTCGGCTACGAGGCCGGCCTGACGGCGTCGCCGCAGAATGAGAACTGGCAGCTGGCGTTCTTCACCAATCCCGACGTTGCGGTCCAGTTCATCGCCGGTCGCGAGCGGGAGCTCTTGTCGTGGTACTTCTGGCACTGGAGCTACGATCCTGATGCCGTGAGCATGGCCGATTTCGAGCTGTACGTGCGGCACCTGCAGAAGCCCGGCGCACTCCGGGCAGGCTTCTCGTATTTCGCATCGGTCTTCACTGACATCGCGCACAACCGCGAACATGCGCAGCGTCGGCTCTCGATGCCGGTCTTGGCGCTTGGCGGTGAGCGCGGCGCGGGAGAGTATCCGCTGATGGCGATGCGTGCGCTGGCTGATGACGTGCGCGGCGGAGTGATTCCGCGCGCGGGTCATTGGCTCACCGACGAGCAGCCGGGCGCACTCGCCGACGCCCTGCTCGCCTTCTTCGCGGAGCATGCGTCATGATGCCGCATACCGAACCCGGACACGTGTTCTGGGCCGCAAACGTGCGGACGAAACCATTTGCCGAACGCCTCGATGCGGCAGTAGCCGGTGGGTTCAGCGAGATGTCCATCTTCCCGCTCGACGTGCAAACGTTCGACAATGGCGGACTGCCGCCCGCGCAGTTGCGTTACCTCGCCGCGGACCGCGGCGTCCTCATCTCGGTGCTCGATCCCTACGCGCTCTGGGTACCCGACACGACGCCCGCCGCCTGGGCCACGCCATCCGATCTGGCGTTCGTGCAGTTCACCGAGGACGCGATCTTCCGCATGGCCGAAGCGCTCAATGTCGAGTCGATCAACCTGATCGAGACCTTCGGCAATCGCGTCGATCCTGATTTGGCTTCTGAGCGCATGGCCGCGTTCGCGGCGCGGGCAGCGAATCACGGCTGGCGCACGCAGCTCGAATTCATGCCATTCTCGGGTATCCCGAATCTGGCCGCCGCATGGGCTATCGTGCGCGACCTCGATCCATCGACGGTCGGCCTGACGTTCGATACGTGGCACTACTTCCGGGGCACAACCGACACGGAGCTGCTGCGCACCATTCCCGGTTCACGCATCTTCCAGGTGCAGCTGGCCGACGCGACGCGCGCGCTCGCGGCGCCGACGCTCGTCGAGGACTTGTTGCATCACCGATTGCTACCCGGCGACGGCGAGTTCCCAATTGACGACGTAGTACAAACCCTCCGCGCCATTGACGGTCTCACGTCCGTCGGCGTGGAGCTGTTTTCTGACGCCATTGATGCATTACCCGCGCACGACGTGGGCGCTCGCATCGGCGAACGCCTTCGTGCAACTATCGCTCATACCACCCTGCAACCGAAGCCGTAATGAGCACTCCACCTGCAGCAGCCCGTCAACTGCCATTGGCCGAACGCACCGTTGTTGTTCTTGGCGCGGCAGGTGACGTCGGCGAAGGGCTGGTCCGCCAGCTCGCGCGCCTCGGTGCTCACGTTATCGGCGTCTCGCGCTCGGCGGAACGCCTTGAACGGCTCCAGCGTGCTCTCGACGAATCGCGCACCCACGAACAAGATGGCTCGGTGACCACCGTCGTCGGCGATGTGGGGCATGAGGATGCTGCCATGGCGCTACGCGATCGATTGTTGACGGATCACGGCGCGTTCGATGCCGTGGTTGCATCGCTCGGCGGATGGCGGCAAGGCCCTGCCGTGACCGACACGCCGCTCGCCGTGTGGAAAGAAGTGCTCGACCAGTCGCTGACCGCGCACTTCCTCGCCGCGCGCGCCTTGCTCCCAGTGATCGCCGACCGCGCTGGCGCGAGCTATACGATGGTCAACGGCGGCGCCGCATTGCGAGCAGTGCCCGGCGCCGGCGCGATGTGTGTGTCGGCTGCGGCCCAACGCATGCTCGCCGAGTCGCTGGCGGCAGAGCATGGCGGGCGGGCAGTGCGCGTCAACGCGCTGCTGCTCAACGCGCTCGTGCTCACCCGGACGCGTCCGAGTGCGCCGATGGACACAATCTCCGCTGACGATGTCGGCATCCACGCGGCGTATCTGGCTTCGCACGCGGCATCCCACATCGATGGCGCCACTGTCGTGCTCGACCACCCACGCGTCGTGCGCGCCCTACCGATGCCCTTTGGGGAGAGCGCTGAACTGAGATGAGCCGACGTACCAGCCGTGGTGGGCCTTACGCGCGCATCTGCTCGCGCGCAGCGGTCGGACGTAGAAGCACGCGCAGAATACGCGCGCCGCGGGACTCACGCAGGCACCGGCGGTGCGCGCGTTTCTGTTCGGCCGCCGCGATATACTGTGGGATACAACAAAGGTACCGCGAGAGAATCTTGCGTAACCCTCACGACGGACGCGACTTGCGCTCCCATGGCGGCGGCTTTTTGCCTAGCAGTATGGCTTTCACCGTCGCCAGTCGTGCCGTGCGTGTCTCCGGACGTTTCGCCGATGCCACCATGTATGCAAGGCCGCGTTGTTTTCCTGCGCTCAATGCGTCCCACGCCGCCCGGACACGTGTGTTCGCCACCAACAGCGTAGTGATCTCGTCGGGAATGTCCACGTCGTCTTGCGGTAACACGCGAAACGACACCTCGACGCTGCTACCGATGCGCAACCCGGCCGACTTCAGGCCATCCTTCGGCAGCATCAGATACCATCGGCCACGCACAGGTTGCCACGCCCCTTTGACGGGAACGCCGCTCACATCCGCCTCGATGCGAAGCCGCGGATGTTGTGCCAGCGGCAACAGGTCGTAGAGCGACGCATCGAGATACACGACCGTGTAGTGGTACGTCCCAACGGCGTGGCGGGCGATGCGCGTCTCGAAGGAATGTTCGAAGTACGACATGCAGTGACAGTCGGGCTGAGTGGATGCGCGTTGATCGGATCATGAAGGCGCCGAGCGGCGGGGTGAGGAGGACGAGGGCTACCAGGTAGTCGGCGACTTGGAGGAAATACGTGGCGGTGACAAGCACACCCCCCCGCCGGGGCTGGCGACACCGTGAGTAAACGGCGGCCCAAAGGCATTAAGATATCTTGGCGCTTCCATGCCGCCCCGGTGGCGCTCGATCAATGCGGCAAACTGCTGGAACGGCTTTAACCGCTGCCAGCGAAGCGCGGCCCGCCATCGCTCGAAGAACTTGCGGGCCCACAAGGCGCTGCGGTACTCCCACAATTGCGCGAATTGTTCGTTATGTCTATCACAGCGAGGCGAATGCCCTGACTCCGCGCGGGGCCGAGGGCCTCGAAGAACATCGCCGTGCTGGCCTCGGATCGATCCACGCCACCAAACCAGATCGGGCGACCGACCTCGAGGTCACTGACGATGATGCGATACACATGCCCTTTCCGAATCGAGATTCCGTCCATCCCGATGACGGCAGGGCGCGGCACGTCGGCCACCGTCAACTGCTCGCGCATGTACCGCTTGTCCATTTCCTTCACCGCGTGCCAATCCAGGCGCAGATCGGCCACGACTTCCTGCACGGACGCTTCGCGACATTGCGTCCCCATGTACCAGGCGCATCGCTTCGTGTAATCGGGACTCACACTCAACCAGTCGAGGCCCTCCTGCTTCGCGCCGTCGCAGCGGCGATACGCGACGCGGCGCAGGCTGAACGCTTGATCGATACGGAGGTCGCCGCACGGGAGATCATGCACGTGACGCGGTCGCCGATCAGACCACGTGCGAGACGGCGTGCCACACGTCCCACAGATCGTCTTTCTGTCCGGCGCGCCAGCGTCACGACCCGGGCGTCCTTATCGCCGTCGACTCTGGTGATCGTGCGGCGCGGCATGAACCCCGGATCGGGGTATGCATCGCGGCTAACTGCGGTTTGGCAATCCCCCTTCCGGGTTCACAATTTGGTAAAGCCAACCTCTGAACACCCGCGTGACCGCCGGCATGACGACCCAGGTGATCAGCGGGGACATGACAACCACACTGGCGATTGTTGCTAGCCATTGTGGCAGTCCTTGCGTCAAGGGTGCGAGCACGTCGGGCATGATCAGCAGCAGCGGGTAGATGCCGATTGCGCTGATGACAGCCGTTTTCCACCTCGGTGGTGGGGTGGCGACACTTCGCAACGGCAACTGGAACCATTGCTCGAGACCGTTTACGCGCTGGACTTGGGGGGCGCCAAGCGAAAGCGCCTCGGCTTGCTTGTTCAGGCGCGCCCATTCCGGAGATGCGCGCCAGGCCGCGAGCGACAACTCGTCCTCAAAACCGATCGACACACGCCAGGTCGTGTCCTCATCTGTTCGAGGTTCGGTGATATGTGCTGCCACATACCCTGCGCGCCCAGCCGCTGTTGCCGCCATCTCACGCAGAACAACTCCGAATGCTGTTCGCTTGAGTGGTGAGACTTCATGTTGCACGGTAAGCGTGACGGGAACTGTTTCACTCGACATTGATCAACTCCTTTTCAAAATCGATAAGCGAGCGCCACTTCGGCCAAATTCACGTTCCGACCTGGCGGCGTCTCCCGCAGAAACGACCCCGCTCCGAACCGCGCGACTGTTGCGTTGAGCGTCAAATGCCGGTCGAACTGGTGACTCACAGAAATGCCAAGCTCTCGTCCAACAAAGCGCTTCGCGCTGCGATCTCCTCTCCTGGTGATGAAGCCTGGCGGAGCATAGATCGCATCGTCAGCACTGACTCGCCAGAAAAAGCGCGACCGGAGCGTCACCTTTGCGGAGGGTTCCAGTGGTCTCCGCTCGCGATCCCACTTTCCAGCGCAACCACAAAATCATGGACACTGGCAAGGTTGCGTTCAACGCGCCCATACACTGTCCACCCGCGGATCTTCGCTCGACTGCCATTATCGCCGATGCGCCAGAACCACAAAGCTTGGGCGCAATCACTCGTCGCCCGATCGCTGCAATTCGCGGTGCGATCCTGTGACGCATCAGCTGTGCTGCGGCCGCCCGATCTCGAAATCGTTGACGTTGGTCATGCGTGCGGCACGCCGAGACCACCCCAGCGACTGTATTGGCTCAGCAATGTGCCGATGGCGGGACCTTCAGGCGTTTGCCAGTCACCCATGACTTCGCAAGCAAACTGCACCCAGTTGATTGGCGTTACGCCTGCCTGTACGAGGCGCGCAATCGCGGCCTGTTCGACCAGCACTGACTCCGCACCCGAAACGTCGACGACGACGTAGCACTCATAGCCGTTGGCGACCAAATCGAGCGTCGTCATGGTCGTGCAGTTATCGATGCTGATGCCGCCAAGCACGATCTTCCTACGATCGAGCCCTTTTATCCACCCCTTGAACGGACCCGAATCCCAAGCCGATGGCGAGTGGCGCTCAAACGTGGGGGAGTCGGCGAGTTCGTCTTTGATGATCGGGAAGAATTCACCGCGGAACGACCCCTCGTCACCGAGCACGCAGTGTGGGAGACCGAGCGCTTTTGTGGCGTGGACAAATCCCTTCACGTTACGGTCGTAGAGGTTCCGTTCGATCGACTGCAGCCCGGGCAGAAAGCCGGTCAGAAAATCTACGAAGACGACCGCGCAATTCGTGCGGCTCAGCTTCTCGGTAAAGCGATTGTGGTCTGTCATCGTCGGTCTCCCAAAGTATTTTGACACCATTCCAAAACTGCTCTCCGTGTCAGACTATCAAATGAGGGGATTATCCGCAAGAGTGATTATTGTGGGCACTTAGTATTTTTGCTGTTGTGACGCCACACTGCACTGACTACCCCTACGACCATGTCGACCTCCGAAGACAGAACGTCGTCACCACCCGGTGGTCCCGAGGACTTCCTGGGCTATCTTCTCAGCCGCGCCGCAGGTGTGGTGCGCGGGCGAACGGATGCCACAGTGCGAGAGCTCGGATTGACCTCGCATGCACTGGGCTTCCTCTTGCTGCTCCGCGCGCAGCCCGAGTCCAGTCAATCGGCGGTGGCGAGTCGGCTCGGGATGGATCGGACGACGATGAGTCAGCTCGTCGAGAGCCAAGTTCGTGAGGGGCTAGTCTCCCGCGTGCCCGACTCGGCGGATCGCCGCAACAACCGGCTCAGCCTGACCGACGCGGGCCACAGTATCCTGATGGAAGCATCAGCGCGGGCATTTGCCGTGGAGCGGACACTGACGGCCGGCCTTAGTGAGGTGGAGGTGAAAACCCTCAGGGCGTTCCTGGAAGCGATGCTGGCGTCATCAGATCAGACGAAACCGATGGCTGATTCGTGAGCCGCTTCGCTTCCACCGTGTCCAGCCTCAGCAACAATCTTGACTGGCTTGCCCGGATTGAGTGAGGTGAAACAGGCAACTCTTCGCAATGTGTCACACACACACTGGTGCCGGTGCATACAGCAACGCTCAATGGGTCGTGCTGCGCAGGAGTCGTCGTTGTTGCGCATGGAGCCGCGTGGCGATCGGCGTTGTAGTGGCCGCGAGCATCATTAGGATGACAACGAGCGATGTGTAACGCATGGCCTCAGGGTCAGGGTGATGCGACGCCATGTGCGTCGCTCCGCGACATGCGCACACCACGAACCTACGCACAGTCTACGGTCGCTCCGCGCTCGTGAGCAGCAGCTCGGCTCGCGTGACATCAGTGCGGCCAAGTGGCAGTTCGATGGCGCGACGCAATCGACCGTCGGCGCCGTATGCGACGGCCACTAACGGCAGGCGTTCACCACGGAGTGCACGACCGAGTTGCCCGCTGAAATCCATAAGAATTCCCGTCGCCGTGTCCTTCGGGAAATCGCGGCGGATGACCCGCCGTAGCAGACGCGGTGCGCTTTTCAGATCTGCGACGCTGACGATTCTGACCCCGCGACTGCGCGCCGAAGCGCGCAACGCCGCTTCCCAACGCTCGGCGCCCTCTGCTCCTTCGCGTGATGCCACAAGAAAGATCACGGAACTGCCCGAGAGCGCATCGCGGGTGAGTAGTCGGTCAAACTGATCCGTGACCGAGAAGTCAGGTATCGTCGCTGGCGCAGATGTCGTACCCGGTGTTGCGGCCGTAGATGACTGCCCAAGTAACGGCGCGCTGGGGAGGACGGCGCCCGCCAGAACCAAGCGCAAGCAGGCGCCGATGATGTGATGACTGCGACGTGTAGACCGCGTGAGCAGCCAATGGGCCGAGGGACCGAGGCGGAGCATCATCGGGGACGGGTCTGAGAGTGATGAGGTGCGGAATCGCGCGGCTTCGCTGATTATGCCCGCCGTTCAGCGTGGAGCGATGCTAAAGCGGCTGATTGACGAGCCGAAGCAGCTGAGTCGGTGCCACACGGGACCCGACCTTGAGAAACGCTGCATCTCCAACGACGACCTCGTCACGACGGGCATCAAACCCACGCATCGCCGCGCGCACGAATTCTTCGAGGGAGATCGCACGGGGAGGCGTACGTGGCAGTCCTCCGTGCAACGGTGTATCGACGACCGGCGGAATGAGCTCGACCACCTGTACACCTGTTGAACGCAGCTGCTCACGGAGCGCGACGGTGAAGGCGTGTACGGCAGCTTTTGTGGCCGAGTAGACTGGGGCGGCCACCAACGGGATGAACGCCAGTCCCGAGCTCACGTTCACCAATCGGGGACGTACGCCGAGCATAACAGATCGCTGCAAAAGCGGAGCAAACGCCCGCGCGACATAGAGGACACCCTTCAAGTTTGCGTCGACCTCGACGTCGAGGTTTTCGAGATCCATACCGTCGGCCTCACGTACGTCGGCAAAGCTGAGCAATCGCTGTACGCCCGCGTTGCTAATGACCGTGGAAAGCCGTGGGTGGCGCACGCCGATTTCCGCGGCGCAGCGCGCGACCGAAGTCGCATCACGCACGTCCAGCATGCAGGTTTCCATGTCTGGGCATTCCACTGCCATTCGTGCCAGCGCGTCAGCACTGCGGCCGGCAACTACCACCTTGGCACCGCGCTCGTAAAAGGCGCGCGCAAGTCCAGCACCAATGCCAGACGTCCCCCCGGTGATGAAGACGGACTCCGATATGTCTGAAGGAGCTCTCACAGCTTGACGAGACATTGGTTCATGGAAAAAGGATTGCGGGCGGCGCGTTGTTCGGCGTCGCACTAACATACGGAACTCCGACATCCAACGTATAAGATACCTTCTACCTTCTACACTGCATCTTCAGGAGGGTTCACCGTGCCGTCGTCGCGCCGCGTTCGCGCTCCTGTCGCGCCGATATCTGCCCGCTCGGGACCCGAAGTGCCCAGCGGTCCTACGCGGTCCAAGACGTCAGCGCGGAAGACAAAGGCGACTGGGCTGGACCCCCGCGTAAATCCGGACGACTTTCTTGGGTATACGATGGTGCGCTTGGGACATGTCATCTCGCGTCGCTTTGAGGCCACGCTCGCCGCGCACGGCTTAACACCGCGTCAGTTTGCCGTGCTCGCTCACTTGATTCGTGACCCAGGCCTCGGCGCAGGCGCGCTCGCACGTCTGGTGCTCATCACCCCGCAGTCCATGGGAACGCTCCTCGACGAGGTCGAACGGGCCGGATTGGTCGTCCGTACACCCGCGGCACGGGGACACCGGCGAGAAACGGCTCTGACCGACATCGGTCGTGCGCGTTTGGCGGCAGCGGCGCCCGCCGTTGTCGCCTTCGAAACGGAAATCACCGCGATGCTGTCGGCGGCTGACCGCGTCGTGACGAATCGGGCGCTGCACACGATGCTCAACGAATTACTCGCGGCCGACGATGAGTAGGCACGACGCTCGATCAGAACTCAAAATTCAAACCGATCGAAGGGAGAAGCCCGGCCCCGGCGTTGTCGATATTGGGGGCGCGGGTTCTGGGATTCCACTGCGGCGTCTGTTGGTTCTGCCGGTTCGTCACGTTCTGCAAGTCCAAAAAGGCAATCAGCTGCGTGCGTCCCATCACGAAGCGCCGATCCACGCGTAGATCGGCAGCGAAGAACGTGCCCACCCGCTCCGCATTGTATTGTGTGAAGTCCAGCGTGCCGGCTAACTCGCCGGTCGAGACAAACGGTGTGAATGGCAATCCCGTAGCACCGCGCAGGCGAGTCGCCAGTTCCCATTGTGCATTGGGGCGCCATCCCAACACCCCGTTCGCGATAACCGGCGTATCGAAGGCACCTCGCGTGCGCGTGCCATCGATCCCTGTAAAGCGAGTTCGGTTCAAGCTCGTGCTGAGCTGCCCGTAAAACGGTGAGGCGCCAAGCTTTTTCTGCGCAAAGAGCTCAACACCGTACGCGTCGCCGGTAGCCGTTGATTGCAACGGCTCGAGTCCGAACGGAATGTCGGTGGTTGCATCATCGAACCCACTTGGACTGAGCACGGCTTGCGGTCGGAAGCGACGCGCAGGGTAGTCGCCATATCGTTTACCGTACACCTCGAGTTGTACCTTGGCATCACTACCAACAAGACGCGTCACGCCGGCCACTGCCTGATCAGCGCGAAACGGCTTCAATCGCTGCGCGTTCTGCGGATCACCGACCAGCCAGATGTAGCTCGGAGCTTGCCAGTAGCGACCACCGGCGAGCGTAAGAGTGGTAACCGGATTGACGAGCAGCGATGCGCTCACGCGTGGAGCAAATCGTACGGCGTTGTCGAGGAATCCGTACCAGTCGTTCCGCACGCCCGCAGACAGCCTGAGTTGCGGCCTGGCCTGCCACGCTGCTTGAAGATATATGCTGTTCCGTAACGCGCTGAAGCTGGTGTCGACGCGCAGCGCTTGCGGGGTCCCATCGGCGGTACGCCGCGCAAACCCGGCCAACGTCGCATCATAGCGCAAATTATCGGCGTACTTGAAAATTGTGCCGGTCTCGATCTCCACGCCACGCCCTGTGAGCCAAGTCAAATCGCTGCGCAGCATATTTTCTCCCTCCACCGAGCGGCTTTCGAAGATCGGCACCAGCAACGAATCGCGCTGCGAGGTTCGATAGCGTGTCCACGTACGACCGGCGGTTGTAGTTACCACGCCACTGCGTAGCAAACGTTTCCACGTGAGGCCGCTGAAATACTGATCCTGCGTGGGCGAGAGGACTTGCGAATTGCTCACACGACCTGTGTCCGTGGAGTTGTCAAACGAAATGGACCCGCGGGCAGCAATCGTAAGGAAACTCAGTGCGTCGCGCGTCTTGGGGCGCCACACGACCTTTGTGGTGGCATCGGTATACGACGGAATGAAACTGAACCCGAACGCCTTGAACAGCAGATCGAGATAACTCTGGCGCACGTTGACCAGGAAGGACGCCTTGTTCCCGATCGGCCCTTCAACGACGGCACCGTACTGCGTCGCCGCAACATTAAGTTCGCCGGAGATCCGCTCGCGATTGCCTTCACGCAAGGTGAGCGTTGTGGCAGACGACGTACGATCGCCAAGCCTCGCGCCGAAGCCACCAGCAGAGATTGAGGCAGACTCGATGAACCGAATGTTGATCAACGACACCGGACCACCGCCGGAGCCCTGGGAACCGAAGTGGTTGATGTTGGGCACCTCGATATTGTCGACCACAAAGAGGTTCTCGAAGGGCGCGCCACCGCGCACCACCAGATCATTGCGGCCGCCGGTGGTCACGCCCACGCCGGGCGCGATCGATACAGCGCGCAAGACATCTTCTTGCGCGCCCGGCTGACGTCGGACTTCTTCGGCGTCGTATGATTGCGTGGACACCGGCGTGGATGCGGCCGCCTGGGCCGGGAACGCCTCTGGACGCACTTGCACCGCGCCGAGTTGCACATTCGTCGGGCGGAGCACGACGGAAACTTCGGCAGGCTTTGCCGGTGACACCGCGATGTTGCCTTTGGTTACAGGCTCGTAGCCGAGTCGCCGCACTTCAATGGTGACAATGCCAGTGCGGACACCCCGCAACGTAAAGCGGCCCACAGAGTCCGGCTGCGTGACCACCGTCTGTCCCACCACGCGCACCGTGCCGCCGCTCACGGGGGTCTCCGTGGTGACTTCGGTCAGGCGTCCGGAAATCGTGCCAGTCGCCCCATCGGTCGCCACACGCTCCTGCGCGGGCACAGAGGACGCTCCGAGGATGATGACAGCGCAGGCCCTTACCGCGACTGGCAGGCGCCGCCTGCCGAGCGTCAAGAGACAAAGCATCGAAATCGTGGTTGAGGTTATGACGCGGACCGGGTACTCGCCGCGAACCCGGAAGCTCGTTTTAAAACTATAAGGTGCCTTCTAGTTTTCGCCAGTATGCGTCGGTCATTGATCGGCCCCGGGGATCTCGTGTGGCTCAGAGAGCGAAGAACCCACGCGCGGTTGGCGGCATGTGTTCACCGGGCACCGCCCAACGTGTGCCGTACTTGTTGATGACAGTGCGCAATCGTTAGTGGCATCAACGCGACCATTTCCACGCGCATAACCCACACACCCGGGGCGGTTCATGCGCCGGGCCGCTACAGACCGTTCGGCGTCAGTCCCGTCCGCTTCGCTATGTGTGTGAGCATACGCGGTCCAAGCTCATCGCCGTCGTGAAAGGTCCACGAGAAGTCGGGCCACTCAGCATGCGATTGTGCCAGGACCCCCGGACGGTCGGAAACTCAGGGAGCGCTTTACCGCGCTGCAGCCGCTCTGCGAGGACGCGGAGGGCGAGCGCCTGCACTCTGGCAATTGCATCGGTCTCGGCGGTCCCATAGACCATGACGCCTGGGAAGACGCAGACCTCGGCAATCCAGCGGCCGTCGGCTTCCTTCGTCAATGATCGTCTGATTCTCCCCACCCAGTGTGGAATGGAGTGACCCCCATCTGTCCAGCCGATGGGGATCACTCCAAGTGCCGTCCGAAATTGCACACTCGGGACGGCCGTGGTTCCACCCGGATGGGCGCAATGATGTCACCCACAGACCAACAACGACGTTCGGACCGGTGTACCGGACTTCAAGAAGGACAACGCTCAGACGGCACCCCGAAAACCGGGAAGCCTCGACAGGTTGACCTGGCCAGTTTCTGACCCGCGCCGCCACGAGCTACAGCTCCAGCCGGCTGTGACAAATCATGTGACAAAACCATAGCCCGGCCCAGCAGTGCGCTCGACCGGGCTTTTACCCATCAGAACTGGAACTCCGCGACGCTGATCAAAGACCAAGCTCCGAAAACGTCTGCAGCTCAACGACTTATCACCGCACCAACCGCTTGTACTTGATCCGGTGCGGCTGATCCGCATCGGCCCCCTTCCTTCTCTTCAGGTCCTCGATGTACGCGCCGTAGTTCCCCTCGGACTACGGGGAATGATTCGCATCGTTTTCCGCACGCAGAGCGCGCCATTGCGTGCCGACACCAAGCGACTCCACCCACTCGGTCATGTAGGCATGGTCGAAGCGCTCGCCCGCGGCGTGCAGGAGTGCCCGCACATCGTCCAGCTGCCGCGCTGATCCGCCAAGCTTCGCCCACTCGAGCTTCGCCAGCACCAGGTCCTCGACCGTCGCCACCGGCAGGTGCAACGCGCCCAACGCAAGCGTGCTCCGACGCGCGAATTCCGAATGACTGAACGCGCGCTCCTTGCGCATGATCAGGTCGACCTTCCAGCCGGTCGCAGCGTCCACCACGTTGAACATGCCGCGTTCAACAAGCGCCTCGCGCGCCGCTTCAGGTGAGATGTATCGCCCCGACGTCAGCACGCGCTGCACGAACACGTCCAGCGCAGCAGGCGTTGGGTCAATAACGAAGTCCACGTCCATCGTCGCGCGCCCGGCCCCGTGCACCGCGGCCGCGAACGAGCCCGTGAGCATGTACGGGATGTCCGCCGCCGCCAGTGCCGCAACGATCTCTTCCAGCAGCGCCGTCACGCTCACCGCACAGGTGCGTTGCCGCCCGTGGATTCACTACCGAGCATCAATGCAATCTCCACCACCGACCGCTCCGGATACCGCGCCCGAAGCCGCGCAAATGTTGCCGCGTGCATCAGTTCACTCAATTCCAGCGCGTCCCGCAACCGATCCTCGAGCGAGCGCGCTCGCAGTGCCGCGAGCCGGACTGCTTCCGCTTCGACGCGTGTATCAGTCAGTCCGGCCATGTGCTGCCCGCCGCCCCTACTTCCGCACCAACGGCTTGTACTTGATGCGATGCGGCTGATCCGCATCCGCGCCCTTCCGACGCTTCAAGTCCTCGATGTACGCGCCGTAATTGCCCTCGAACCACACGGTCTCCGAATCGCCCTCGAACGCCAGAATGTGCGTCGCGATCCGATCGAGAAACCACCGGTCATGGGAAATCACCACCGCGCATCCGGCAAAATCGAGCAACGCCACTTCCAGCGCGCGCAGCGTATCGACATCGAGATCGTTCGTCGGTTCGTCGAGCAGGAGCACGTTCGCGCCCGCCATCAACGTCTTCGCGAGGTGCAACCGGTTGCGCTCACCACCCGACAAGTCACCGACCTTCTTCTGCTGGTCGCTGCCACGGAAGTTGAACGACGACAGGTACGAGCGTGAGTTGAGCTCACGCTTGCCCACCATGATCAACTCCACGCCGCCGGAGATCTCCTGCCACGCGGTCTTGGTCGGATCGAGTGTGCGTGACTGATCGACGTACCCGAGATGCACGGTCTCGCCGACCTTGAGCTTGCCGTCATCCGGCTGCTCGGTGCCGATGATCATGCGGAACAGCGTCGTCTTGCCTGCCCCGTTCGGCCCGATCACGCCCACGATGCCACCGCGTGGCAACGAGAATGACAGCTCGTCGTACAGCAGCTTGTCGCCGTACCCCTTCACGACGTCCTTCGCGATCACGACATCGTTGCCGAGCCGCGGCGGCACGGGAATCACGATCTCGTTGGTCGACACCTTCTCCTGCTGCTGCTCGCTCTCGAGCTCCTCGAACGCCTGGATACGCGCCTTGTTCTTGGCCTGACGCGCACGCGGTGCCATGCGTACCCACTCGAGCTCACGCTCCAATGCACGCTGGCGCGCGCTCTCGGTCTTCTCCTCCTGCTGCAACCGCGTGCGCTTCTGGTCGAGCCAGCTCGAGTAGTTGCCCTCCCACGGAATGCCCTTGCCGCGGTCGAGCTCGAGAATCCACTGCGCGACGTTGTCGAGGAAATACCGATCATGGGTGATCGCGACGACGGTGCCCGGGAAATCGGCGAGGAACCGCTCGAGCCACGCGACGCTTTCGGCATCCAAGTGATTCGTCGGTTCGTCCAGCAGCAACATGTCGGGCTGCTCGAGCAGCACGCGACAGAGCGCGACACGACGGCGCTCACCACCGCTCAACGTCGTCACGTCGGCATCGCCCGGCGGCAACCGCAGCGCGTCCATCGCGATCTCGATCTTGTTGTCGAGATTCCACAGGTCGAGCGAATCGATGCGTTCCTGCACCTTGCCCTGACGCTCCAGCAGCTTGTCCATCGTCTTGTCGTCCATCGGCTCGGCGAACTTCATGCTGATGTCGTTGAACTCGTCGAGCAACGCGCGCTGGTCCTTGATGGCCAGCTCGACATTGCCGCGCACGTCGAGGGTCGGGTCGAGCTGCGGCTCCTGCGGGAGGTAGCCGATCTTCGTGCCCTGCGCAGCCCAGGCCTCGCCCTGAAAATCCTGGTCGACGCCCGCCATGATGCGCAGCAGCGACGACTTGCCCGCGCCGTTGGCGCCGAGCACGCCGATCTTGGCGCCGGGGTAGAACGAGAGCCAGATGTCGTCGAGAATGATGCGCGAAGGTGGAACCACCTTGCGCAACTTCTTCATCACGTAAATGAACTGCGGGGCCATAGGAAAAGCGGAAGTTGAAGGGCAGAAGCCGAACGGCAGAAGCCGGAAATGCAGAAGCCGGGAGGAGAGACGTAGAGTCTCCGCTCGTATTCCACAAATCTAATGGTGCTGGTGGGGTGGTCGTCCTGCATGGTCGCGCTGCAGTCCCGTGTTCTGCAGATTCTCACCCATAATGGCCCCCATCTCGTCCGCCCCCTCGGTCACGTCACCCGCCGGCCAGACGGCCGCAGGACCGCTCTCCGAGCGCGCCACTGCGGTTCGCAATGCGCTCATCGGCCGTGTCGACGCGATCGATCTCGTGCGCGGCCTCGTGATGGTGATCATGCTGCTCGATCACACCCGCGACTTCACGCACATGTCCGGGTTCCTCATGGACCCGCTCGACAACGCGCGCACGACACCAGCGCTCTATGCGACGCGGTGGATCACGCACCTCTGCGCCACCACGTTCGTACTCCTCGCGGGCACCAGCAGCGGCATCCAGCGCATCCGCGGCACGTCGCCCAACGATCTCGCGTGGTTCCTCTTTTCGCGCGGACTGTGGCTCGTCGTCATGGAGCTCACGATCGTGCGGGTCGTGACCTGGTGGAACATCATGCCCAACATGCTCGCGCTGCTGCAGGTGATCTGGGCGATCGGCGTGTCGATGATGGTGCTCGCTTTCCTCGTCAAGCTGCCGATGCGCGTCGTCGGCCTGATCGGTCTCGCGATCGTCGTCGGGCACAACGCACTCGACGTCATCCAGGTCCCGGGTTTTCAGGGACCCAACACGCCGGTTCCGACTGCGGGCGCGAAGCTGTGGATGGTGCTGCACCAGGGCGGAATCTTCCCGATCGCCGGTGCCGGTAGCCCGATCGTGCTCGCGATGTACCCGCTGATTCCGTGGCTGGGCTTGCTGCTCGCCGGATATGGCCTGGCCGAACTCTATGCGTTCGATGCGACGCGCCGTCGCACGTGGCTGTTCGGCATCGCCGTGGCCATGCTCGTCACGTTCATCGCGCTCCGCACCGGCAACGTCTACGGTGACCCACTGCGCTGGAGCCCGCAGCCCACGACTGCACGCACGATCATGTCGTACATGAACGTGCAGAAGTACGGGCCGTCGCTGCTCTTCACGTGCGCGACCCTGTTCGTGCCGATGCTGCTGCTCGCACTCAACGACCGCCGGCCGCTGCAAGGCACCATTGCGCGCGCGCTGGTCACGTACGGCCGCGTACCGATGTTCTTCTACATCCTGCAATGGATGTGGGCCAAGATTGCCGGCTTCGGCGTGGCGCTCGCCTACGGTCGCGACACCGCGCTGCTCACGATGAACGTCGTCGATACCTTCACTGCGCTGCCGACCGCGTGGGGCGGCCCGCTCTGGCTCACGTACCTTTGCTGGGCACTCGGCGCCATCCTGCTGTATTTCCCCTGCCGCTGGTATGCCGATCTCAAGGCTCGCCGGAAGGACCTGACGCTGCTGCGCTACCTCTAGCCGGGCTCGGCTGACGCGATGCGATCCACCGATCCCTTATCATTAAGAGATATGCAAATCGCCGACGTCGCCTCCCAGCTGTCTTCCAACCCCGCCGCGGCGTTGCCCCTGCTCTTCGGCGCGGGCGTGCTCACCTCGCTGACCCCCTGCGTCTACCCGATGATCCCGATCACCGCGGCGATCGTCGGCGGGCAGTCCGCGGCGGAACAGGCCGGGACCGCGATCGCGTCCAAGTGGCGCCCCCTGCTTCTGACCCTCGTGTACGTGACCGGCCTCGCGTCGGTCTACGCGGGCCTGGGCCTGCTGGCTGGCCTCACCGGCACGATGTTCGGCACGGTGAGCGCGAACCCGTGGGCGTTCTTCTTCATGGCCAACCTGCTGATGCTCGCCGCGCTGTCGATGCTCGACGTGCTGCCGGTCCGCGTGCCCTCCTCCATCCTGCAGCGCGCGTCCAGCGCGGGAACGAGTGGGCGGGTCGCGGGTGCTTTCATCATGGGCGCAGCGAGCGGATTGGTCGCCGCGCCCTGCTCTGCACCAGTGATGGCCGCCGTACTCACGTGGGTCAGCACCACGGGCAGCGCGCTGCTGGGCTTCGCTTACCTGTTCGCGTTCTCGCTCGGCATGTGCACGCTGCTCGTGATCGTCGGCCTTTCGGCCGGTGCCGTCTCGCGCTTGCCACGCGCCGGCATGTGGATGGTGTGGGTGAAACGCGCGTTTGCATTCATCATGATCGGGATGGCCGAGTATTACCTGGTGAAAATGGGCCAGGTGTACTTCTGACCGGCAGTTCCGCTTCTGCCGTTGGGCTTCTGCAATTTCTGCTTCTGCTTTTTGGCTTCTGCCGTTCCGCTTCTGCTTCTGCCTTTCAACTTCTGCTTTCCCTATGCGCTTCGCTCTCCCCGCCATTCGCCTCGCCAACTGGTCGCTCCGCGTGTGGCTCGTCGCGTTCTCCGTGCTCGCCACGTCGATCACGAGCCCGTTCGCGCCGCTCGGCACGCTCGCCGCGCAGGATGTGGGCATCGCACTCGGGGAGAAAGCTCCCGGTGGTCCACTGCAGACGCTCGACGGCAAGGACGTCGACCTCTCGCAGTACCTGGGCAAGGGGCCGGTGGTACTGGAGTTCTGGGCAACGTGGTGCGGCAACTGCAAGCAGCTCGAACCAGCGATGCGCGCGGCGATGAAGAAGTACGCGAAGCAGGCGGCGTTCGTGACGGTGGCCGTGTCGGTCAATCAGTCACGCGAGCGGGTCGGCGCGTGGCAGAAGATCAACAAGATCCCGGGCACGCTGCTGTACGACCGCAAGGGCGAGGTGTCGGGCGCGTACGACGTGCCGGCGACGAGCTATGTCGTGGTGGTGGACAAGACGGGCAAGGTCGTGTACACCGGCACGGGTGGGACGCAGAACCTGGACGCGGCGATCAAGAAGGCGTTGTAGATGGCGGGCGGGGCGCTGGCGGCTGCACGTATGGCTGGCAGCTGGTGGCTGCATGCAGGGCTGCCGACTCTTCGCCGATCGGCATCGCCCGAGATCGGCTGCCAGGCATAGCTGAGAGCTATAGCTGCCAGGGGTGGTACTGCAGTGTGAAGCCGAGAGTTTGAGCGATAGCTATGGCTATCGGACCTGTCAGGAATTCTGTGTATGAGTCGGTAAGCAGATCATACCAGATCCGGTAGGCGCGCGCCGAACAGCACTTTCAGATGGGGCAGCGCCGCCCGCCATTCCTTGGCCGGTTTGGCTTGCCATTTCTTCTGGATGTTGCGGAGCGCGAGGTAGAGCAACTTGCTGGCGGCCTCGTCGTGCGGAAAGTGGCCCCGCGTTTTGAGCACTTTGCGCAGCTGCATGTTCAGGCTCTCGATCGCGTTGGTCGTGTAGAGCACGCGGCGCACGTCGAGCGGGTACGCCAGGGCCGGTGCGATGCGCTCCCAATGCCGCTCCCAGATCGCCGTGATCGGCGCATGACGTTGCCCGAGCGCGCTGTCGCCGAAGCGGGTGAGCGCGGTGCGCGCCGCGGCTTCACTGGGCGCCTGATAGATCGCCCGGAGCGCCGCCGCGACCATCTTCCGATCTTTCCACGTGACGTACTGGAGACTCTGACGCACCAGATGCACGACACACTGGTGAATCACGGTGTGCGGAAAGACTGCGTGCAGCGCCTCAGGCAGCCCCACAAGCCCATCGATCAGCGCGACCAAGATATCGGTCACGCCGCGCCCGGTGAGCTCGCTAAAGACCCGATGCCAGAACGCCGCGCCCTCGGTCTGCGCGATCCAGAAGCCCAAGATCTCCTTCGTGCCGTCCGGCTGCACGCCCAAGGCCAAGTACACGGCCTTGTTCTGCACGACGCCTTCGTCGCGGATCTTGACGCGCAGCGCATCGAAGGCGACCGCGACATACACGGGCTCCAACGGGCGCTGCTGCCACGTCTCGGCTTCGGCCAACACCTCGTTCGTCACGGTGCTGATCAAGTCGGGCGAGACGTCGACCTGGTAGCGCTCCTCAAGAAACGCTTGCAGATCGCGTGTGCTCAAGCCGCGGGCGTAGAGCATCAGCACCGTCTCGTCGAAGCCCGGCAAGCGCCGCGCGCCCTTGGGCACGAACTGCGGCGTGAAGCTGCCGGTGCGATCGCGCGGCACATCGAGCGCGACCGGCCCACTCTCGGTCAGGAGCGTCTTGGGCGACGACCCGTTCCGCGCATTGCCATCCGGCCCGCGCTCCCCGCCGTCGGGATAGCCCAAATGATGCGTCAGCTCGGCCTTGAGCACGCGCTCCGCCATCGCCTTTTGCAGCTGCCGCCAGACCAATTGGAAGTCGCTGGGCGTCTCCACCCCGGCCACTAACTGGTCCAAAATCTCGGGCGTTAATCCGCCCGGCAGCGGCTCCGCCGCCGCCCGTTTCTGTCGAGCCATAACCACCTCCGTCCCACAAGGTTATGACTCATACACAAAATTTCCGACAGGTCC
>DASQZA010000124.1:0-17920 GCA_035638935.1 Gemmatimonas sp.
TGGATATACTCCGACATGAATGGCTTTGGCCCGTTCATGCGGGGCTTCATCTGGTTCAAGCTGTACTGGGCCGCATGGGCGCTGCTGCTGGCGGTCATCGCGAGTCTGTTGCTGGTGCGAGGACCGGCAGTGGGCCTGCAACAACGTCTGCGTGCCGCGCGAGCTCGATTCTTCGGTCCGGTCGTTCGCGTTGCGGGTGCCGCGATCTCGCTTATCGTGGTTCTTGGCGGATTCATCTTCTACAACACCAACGTCCTGAACCAGTATCGCGCGCCGGACGAAGCCGGCGCCTCCCAGGCGGAATACGAGCGACGGTACAGACGCTTCGAGGCGGTCCCGCAGCCGGTCATCGTGCATGCGGATCTGCGTGTCGAGATCTATCCGGATGTCTCGGGCGTGGACCTGCGTGGTACATATCGGCTGGTGAACAAGACAGGGGCGTCCGTCGATTCTCTGCACGTCTACATCGATCCGGATCTCGCGACACGTGTGATCACGTTCGACCGCCCGACGACGTCGCTGCTCACCGATCGCGAAGTGGGCTACCAGATACACCGGCTCGAACGACCACTGCAGCCCGGTGATTCTCTTGGCCTGTCGTTCGACGTTGAGGCGCGGCCGCGCGGATTTTCGAACAGCCTCGCCAGCACCAACGTGGTCGGCAATGGTTCGCGCATCGACCGCCGCTGGCTGCCAACGATCGGATATCAGCGGATGTTCGAGCTCACGGGCGCCGAGCAGCGGAAGCGATTCGGACTCCCGCCGCAATCATTACTCCCGCCCTTCGACGATGCCGAGGGACGGAAGGTTCGGCAGCCGTTCAGCGACGCGGATCTCGTCGGGATCAGTGCAGTCATCGGTACGTCAGCCGACCAGATTGCCGTGACGCCCGGCGTGCTTCGGCGGAGTTGGACCGAGAACGGAAGGCGCTACTTCCACTACGAGTCGGAGATGCCGTCGTCATTCGGGCTCAACGTCTACTCCGGCCGGTACGCTGTGCTCGAGGATCAATGGAAGAACGTCAAGCTCAGCATCCTCCATCATCCATCACATACGTTCGTTCTTGATCGTGCGGTCAAAGGCATGAAGGCGTCACTCGAGTATTTCACCACGCAGTTCGGTCCCTATCCGTACAAGGTTCTTCGGCTGGTGGAGTTTCCGAGCTACGGCGGCTTCGGCATCGCGCATCCGAACACCATCGGTTTTTCCGAGGATTACTTCTTCGGCCGCGTCAGGGATGGTGAGCTCGATATGCCCTTCTACGGCATGGCGCACGAGATCGCGCATCAGTGGTGGGGCGGGATGCTCAAGGGCGCGATGGTGCAGGGCCATGGATTCCTGTCGGAGTCGCTCGCCAACTACAGTGCCATGATGGCGACCGAGAAAACATATGGCCCTGAAGCAGCGCGACGCGTCTACGATTTTCAGATGGAGCGATATCTCCTCGGCCGCGCGACGCAATCCCGTGAGGTACCGCTGCTCGATGTGGAGGACCAGCCGTACATCAATTACCGGAAAGGTGCGATTGCGATGTACACGCTGCGCGAACAGATCGGCGAAGACCGTGTGAACGCCGCGCTGCGGCGCTACATCGAGAAGTACCGGGGCGCGGAACCGCCGTTTCCGACATCACGAGATCTGTTCGCGGAGTTTCGTGCGGTGACGCCGGACTCGCTACAGGGCCTGCTCTCCGACTGGTTCGAACACGTCACGCTCTGGGACGTTCGCACCGAGCGCGCACGCGTCGAGCCGACCGGCACCGGTTCCTATCGCGTGACGGTCGATGTGCGGGCGAAGAAGACCCGCGCGGACAGTGTCGGACAGGAGCGCGAGGCCCCGATGGACGAAGAGGTGGAAATCGGCCTGTTTCCGGCGGGCGAAGAGGAGGCACTCGGCGAGCCGTTGTATCTGGGCCGGCACCGCATCCGGAGCGGCAAGGGCACCGTCACCATTGTTGTGCCGCACAAACCCGGGCGCGCTGCCATCGATCCCTTCAACAAACTTGTGGATCGCGATCGGAACGACAACGTGGCTACGCTGGCGAGTTCGGGGCGCGCGCCATAGGTTCGCGGCCTGAGCCCGTGCACCCCCTCCACGTCCCCCGACTTCTCCATGGCCATCAGAATCGCCCTGCTCGTCGCGCTGGCCGCGCTTTCGCTGGTCTTCATCATGTTGTGGCGACGCGCGACCGCGACACCGGCGATGGCGGCCACAGGTACGACTGGTCGCATGCCGTCGCCGGTCCAGCTTGCGATCGGATTCGTCACCAATTTCTTCGATACCCTGGGCATCGGTTCGTTCGCGACCACGACGGCGGTGTTCAAGCTGCTGCGCGTGCTGCCCGACGAACGCCTCGTCGGCACCTTGCTGGTCGGACACTCGCTCCCGGTGGTGGCGCAGGCGTTCATCTTCCTTGCGGTCGTCGAAGTCGATCCCGTGATGCTCGTGCTGCTGATCGCGGCATCCGTGCTCGGGAGTTTCCTGGGTGGAGGAGTCGCCGCGCGACTGCCGCGACGTCCCATTCAGATCGGCATGGGCATCGGATTGCTCGCCGCGGCGGGGTTCATGTTGGCGAGCCAGCTCGGTCTGTTCCCCGAGGCTGGAACGGCCATCACGCTGCCGCCGGTCAAACTCGTGCTCGCGCTGGTCGTCAACTTCATCCTGGGCGCGCTCCTGACGCTCGGCATCGGCAATTACGCTCCGACGCTGATCTTCTTCAGCCTGCTGGGCGTCGATCCGCGTGCGGCATTTCCCATCATGATGAGCTCTGGTGCCATGATGGCGATGGTCGGAGCGATTCCCTTCATGAAGGCTGGACGGTTCGATAGCCGCGTCGCGCTGGGATTGGCGCTTGGTGGTATCCCGGGTGTGTTGATCGCGGGGCTGCTCGTGCGGTCGCTTCCGCTGGACGCGTTGCGCTGGATGGTCGTCATCGTGGTGGTATACGCAGCGGTGATGATGCTGCGGTCGGCGTTCATGCGCCCGGCTGCCGGTACTGCGCCGTTGGAGTCGGCATGAGCCGTAAGGCGATGCGCATGGCCATGCGCTCGGCAGTCTGTCTCGCTGCCGGCGCCACAACCGTAACGCCGGCAGATGCACAGCGTCCCACCTCGATGGCCGGACGCTCCACGGTTTACGCGCCAAGCGGCATGGTCGCGACGAGCCAGCCACTGGCTTCCGCTGCAGGCCTCGAGATACTGCGCCGAGGCGGTAATGCGGTCGATGCCGCGGTCGCCGCGGCTGCGGTGCTGAGTGTCACGGAGCCGCACATGACCGGCATCGGTGGCGACATGTTCGCGATTGTGTGGCTGGCGAAACAGCAGAAGCTCGTCGCGATCAACGCAAGCGGGCGTGCCGGTTCGCTGATGACGCGGGCAACGTTGCAGGCTCGCGGCTTCCGCGCGGGCTCGCAGCAGGGTGTGATGTCGGTGACGGTGCCTGGTGCATTGGCCGGATGGGATATGCTGCTGCGCGCGCATGGGCGGCGCACACTCGCGCAGACGTTGCAGCCCGCAATCGGCTACGCGCGTGATGGGTTTCCCGTCTCGCCGATCATTGCGTCGCAATGGGCGGACGAAACGGCGTTCCTGAAACGCGACTCTGCAGCGGCCGCCACGTTTCTGCCGGGCGGTAGTGCGCCGAAAGCGGGCGACTGGTTCCGCAACCCCGATTACGCGCGCACGCTCAAGACGATCGCCGATAGTGGAATAGGCACGTTCTATGGTGGCTCGCTCGGTCGTCGCATCGTCGCCCGCATCTCGGCACTCGACGGCTTCCTCACGCTCGCCGATCTCAAGAACAACAAGCCGAACTGGATCACACCGATCTCGGTGCCATTCCGCGGCTACCGCGTCTGGGAGTTGCCGCCGAACAACCAGGGCATTGCGGCGCTGGAGATGCTGCGCATTCTCGAGCCGTACGACCTGAAGGCGATGGGACACAACTCACCGGCGTATCTGCACCACCTCATCGAAGCGAAGAAGCTCGCGTACGCCGACCTCGATCGCTTCGTCGGTGATGCCGACCATCTGGCGATGCCAGCCGAAGCGATGCTGACCGACGAGTTCATTGCCGAACGGCGCAGTCACATGAACCCGACGCAGGCGCAGGCACGCGTCGATCCGGGGCCGCTGCGCACGAAGAGCGAGACGGTATATCTCGCCGTCGCGGACTCGGAAGGAAACATGGTGTCGTTCATCAACTCGATCTACGACTACTTCGGCTCCGGCATCGTGGTGCCGGGCACCGGGTTCGCGCTGCACAACCGCGGCGCAAGCTTCACGCTCACCGAGGGGCTGCCGAACACCGTTGCTCCCGGCAAGCGGCCGTTTCACACGCTCATTCCTGGGTTCGTAACGCAGTCAGTGAACGGGCGCGAGCAGGCGTACATGAGCTTCGGGTTGATGGGCGGCGGTGTACAGGCACAGGGGCACGTGCAGTTCCTGCTCAACCACTTCGTGTTCGGTATGGACCTGCAGGCGTCGATCGATGCGGCGCGCTTTCGTCACTACGATGGGCAACGTGTGGCCTTCGAGGCGCCGATTGTCGATGGTGTGCGTTCCGCGCTTGCGGCGATGGGTCACATCATCATCGAACAGCCGACGATCGCGTTCGGTGGTGCGCAGGCGATCATACGGCTGCCGAAGGGATTTGCCGCGGGAAGCGACCCGCGGAAAGACGGGATGGCGATCGGCTACTGAGCGCGGCGCAGGGTGACGTAGAAGTTCTCGTCCACGCGCGGGTCGCCGGTCGCACCTTCCGGCACCGTCACGTGCTGCCACTCCGATGTTGGCGTGATCCGTACGCCATTGGTGCCCCATCGCAGCCGCACCGGCATCGCGAATCCCGGCACGACGTCGACCCATCGCACGCTCACGCCATCGGTGTCGCGCCGCCACTCGAGTGTCGGGAGTTTCGTCGTCCCGAGATACTGCGCGAACACCGGGCCCAGCTCGATACCAGCCTGTGCGCTCATGTACGCCCGCACCTCCGCGCCGGTCACGGTGCGATGACGGAACGTCGTCTGCAATCCGCGCAGCATCGCGCGCCACTTCGCGTCGTCGTTCACGACATGACGCATCGTGTGCAGCATGTTGCCGCCCTTGTAGTACATGTCGCCTGAGCCTTCGTCGTTGACGCCGTACGACGCAATGATCGGTTTGTCGTTCGTCACCTTCGAGCGTGTGCCGATCTGGTAGCGTGCACCCGCCGCGGTGCCGAGCCGGCACTCGGTGTACAACGACTCCGAGTAGTTCGCGAACGCCTCGTGGACCCACATGTCGGCGAGGTCCTTGGTGGTGATGCTGTTGCCCCACCATTCATGTGCAGTTTCGTGCACGATGATGAAGTCCCAGAGCAGACCAAGTCCTGTGCCGGAGAGATCCGTGCCGAGGTAGCCATTCTGATAGCGATTCCCGTAGGCGACGGCGCTCTGGTGTTCCATGCCGAGGTGCGGTGTCTCGACGAGCTTGAAGCCGTCCTCGTACCACGGGTACGGCCCGAACCAGCTTTCGAAACAGGAGAGCACCGCGGGCACTTGCCGGAATTGCTGCTCTGCCGCTTGTCGGTGGTACGCCATCGGCCAGAAGTCGAGCGTGAGTGGCCCACCTTCACCGCGGAACACCCCCGAAAAGTGTTCGTACGCGCCGGCATTCACCGCGACGTCGTAGTTGTTGATGGGGCGGGTGACGAACCATTCCCAGGTCGTCGTGCCGTTCGTGTGGTGCTCGACGCGGCGCAGTCGCCCATTCGACACGTTCACCAGCGGGTCGGGCACGGTGATGGCGACGCGTTGGCTGTCCGGCTCATCGGCTTGCGTGTCCTTGTTCGGCCACCATGCACTGGCGCCGAGTCCTTGTACTGCAGTGGCGATCCATGGTTGTCCGAGGCTGTCGCGCTTCCACGCGAACCCGCCGTCCCACGGTGGATTCCTCGCGACGCGCGGGGCACCACGAAAGTACGTCGTGATCGTCCGTCGTTCCCCGGCGCGCAGCGCGGCAGCGGGGGCAACAAACCAGGCATTGCCATCCTGGCGCACGCGCAGACGCGCTCCGTCCTGCGTCACGCTGTCGATGACCATCGGCGTTTGCAGGTCGAGCTGCAGCTCAGCGCCTTTCACCACGGCCTGCGGCAGTACACGATAGGTGATCGCGTTGGACCCGCGGATGCTGCTATCGCTCGGCGAAACGGCCACACGAAGATCGTAGAACTCGACGTCCCACCACGCGCGGCCGACGCCGTTGCTACCGCGCAAGGTATCGGCACGAGTGTAGCGACCCCCGACCGCGCTTGGCGCGGTCTGGGCGCGGCTGAGCGATGGCGCCGCGGTGACGGACACGGCCAGCGCGAGGAGGGCGAGGCGGAGGACAGCGAGATGTAGGCGCATGCAAGAAGCTACCGCGTCAGCATTTCACTCGCAGCATCAGCCACCGTGTTCGCCCTGAGCATTCGACTCGCAAGAGGCTAAACGCACGCGGTGCGTCCGGTATCCAACTCGCGCTGCCCACTCGCGCACCAGCAATCGTTCGGTAGCCACGGCTGCACCATCGTTCCCCTGTCTTGTTGCGCACGCCCACACTCCGTCCGGTAATTGCCATGCAAATGTCCCTTGGCCTGATCGCGAGACACCTTCCACTGATGGCCGCACCCTGGTTCATGAGGTCCGGGGCGCCGTATCTCGTGCATCCGATCGTCGAGGCGCACGCTGCGGAATTCCAGCAGGCTGCGCCCACCGGGTCGTTCGAGAACGCTGCCGCGATGCGCGTACCGAGGGCTGCGCACACGGCGACCGCGCTCTCCAATGCCCGTGTGCTGATCGCGGGTGGATTCACCACCAAGGCGAACAGCGCGCAAGGGGGCGAGCTGTACGATGCACGCACGGTACGCTTCCAGCCGCTGCCGCCCATGATGGTGCTTCGTCACAGTCACTCGGCTACGCTGCTTCCGAACGGCAAGGTGCTGATTGCCGGTGGTTACGGTGCAGGTAATGCGACGCTCGCCGCGGCGGAACTCTTCGATCCGACAACCGGACGCTTTACCAGCACTGGATCGCTTCTCGCCTCCCGTGCCGGGCATATGGCCGTGCTGCTCGACAATGGAAAAGTACTGATCGCAGGTGGCGTCGGACCCGAATGGAGCTTCCTCTCGAGCGCCGAACTGTACGATCCGGCGACGGGCACGTTCACCCAGACCGGTGCGATGACCGAGTTGCGCGAAAGTCACACCGCAACGCGCCTGCTCGACGGGCGTGTACTGGTGACGGGAGGGCATCGTGGACGGCGCGCGGACATCATGCTGTACACGTCGGCCGAAACGTACGACGTGAGGACGGGCCAGTTCAGTCGCACTGGCGACATGCGCGTGCGTCGTCACAAGCACGATGCCGTGCTGCTGCGCGATGGTCGCGTGCTCGTCACGGGTGGTTCGGACGAGCGTGATTCGGACGGGGCGTATACCTCGACGGAGCTTTTCGACTCGCGCACCGGTACGTTCACGCCGGGTCCGGCGATGCGACTCGCGCGGTACAAGCACAACGGCACTTCCGTGCTGTTGCCGGATGGCAGCGTACTGGTCGCGGGTGGCGCTTCGCAGGCCGAGCGGTATGATCCTGCTGCTGGAACGTTTACGCTCGTCGGCGGTGCGGTGCGCTTGAACGGCCAGTTCTCGGCTGCCGCACCGCTGGATGCGGGCGGCGTCCTGCTGACTGGCGGCTACGGTGCGGGGCGGGGACCTACCGTCGAGACCTGGTTGTATCGCCCGTGAGACATGTGCTGGCGCACCGTTGGCCGTGTCGTGATACGAGCCTAGAGTGAGTTCATAGCACGCTACCAACAGTCGGAGATTGGCATGTTCGTCACAATGGTGCCTTGCCGCTTGGCTCTTTCGAGCTTCGTACTCGTGTTCATGTTTCTGGTCACGAGTGAGGTCGCGCGTGGACAGGATAGGTCCTCGCCTGCAGCCTCGATTGCCATCATGCCCGTCGGCGAGCCGATCACGATGCGACAGTTGGCGGCATCCGATCCGCAGGGCGCGTTCCTCACGGCGCCGGTTGCACTCACCCGGCCGAGTCGTACAGCATTCGCTGACGCACCGACGTCGCGTCACGACGCAGCTGTCTTCACCACCCGCCAGCGGCGATGCCCCATGGTCCGCGGTGAATGGTGGAAGATGCCGCTGCTGGCGGTGGGCGCGTTTGTTGTCCCCGTTGCCGGGATTTCGGCGCTCGTGGCTGATGAGAGTGGGCGCGCTGCCACGGGGGCGATGATTGCTGGCACTGCCTACAGTGTTGGCGCAACGCTGGTGCTGGTACGCATGGCCTCGTGCAGCTCCACGAGCCCACTCATCTTCATCTACACTCCATTTGCAGCTGCTGCCGGCGCGTTCATCGCAACCCGTTGAATGTGGGCGTGAAACCGCGTTCGAGAATCATCGTCTGACTCAAGAGAACGGATCGTACGTTTGGTGCGACTGTCCGAGATCCCCGGTATCGGGTATGCTTAACGTGATCGCCGGGTGATTTCAGGATCGCTGGCTCGAAGTCCACCGACCCGACGCTGACTGCATGGGAGCCCTGCCGTGTCCGACCGCACGCCAAGTCCGCGTGACTCAGAGATCGTGAGCGAATCGGTCGCGGCGCGTCTGCTGGCTCGTGCGAGTGAGCTCGATGCCGCACGACGAACCGGCGTCGAAGTGGCAGATCTGCGGACCGCGGCGATGGAGGCCGGTATCTCGGCTGCATCATTCGAAGCCGCGCTCGACTAGATCAAGCGCGGCGACGTGCTCCCGGCCAGAGTCGCTCGGCGGCCTCTACGCTGGGGCCCATGGGTTGGCACCGCTGCGACCATCGCACTGTTTGCGGCCTTCGGGATGCGGATGGGCGCGCCATCAGATGGAGTACCGAAAGATGCTGTCCCGATGATCAAGGGCGAGTTCCTCCTCCGCTGCATCACGCCGGTGCAGGCGGCGCAATTGATCCGTCCCGTGCTCGATCGCCCAGGCAATCGCGTGGTCGCATCGGAAGCCGGGAGCCCCGGTGTCCTGAGCGTCGAAGCGACGCAGGAGCAGTTGCAACGCGTGCAGGCCGTACTCGACCAGCACGACAAGAGTCTCACCGGTGTCTGCGTGTCGGGCCGCACGAACGGTTGAGACAGCATTGGGTGCATTGGGCGAGCGCAGTGCCATTCACGTGACGGTGGCGATCCCCACCCCCCTGAGTTAGCGTGGCGGGTCGGCCTGTGACTGGGTGGTCGGCGCCGCATCCTGTCGTCCCTACCGCATCGCTCCGTCTCATCATGAATTCGCTCCCGAGCCCGCCTCTCCAGCGCTCGCGCCGCTTTGCGTTCCACGCGAGTGGGCTGCTTCTACTCACCGGTTGCTCGCTCGTCGCACAGACTCCCCCGGCTGTAGCACCGGTTCCTGCGCCTGCTCCTGCCAGTGCCTCGGCTGCCTCGGCTGCCGCGCTGCCGAAGGTGCTCGTCATCGGCACCGGCGGTACGATCGCCGGAACGCAGGCTGCGCCCGGCACACTCGGTGGCTACACCGCGGGTGCCCTGCCCGCGGAAGCGATCATCGCGTCGGTGCCCGAGCTCTCGCGTCATGCAATCATCGAGTCGGAGCAGTTCTCGAATGTGGCAAGCACGGCAATCACGCCAGCGCAGTGGCTCGCGCTCTCCAAGCGCATCAACGCAGTGTTGAGCGAGCGAAAGGATCTCGCCGGAGTCGTCGTCACCCATGGCACTGATCGTCTGGAAGAGACGGCGTTCTTCCTGTACCTGACCGTGCGTTCAGACAAGCCAGTGATCGTGGTCGGTGCGCAGCGGCCTGCGACCGGCATCAGCCCTGACGGTCCGATAAATCTGCTGTCGGCGGTGCGCACGGCAGTGTCGCCACAAGCGGTGGGCAAAGGTGTCATGGTTGTCCTCGACGACCGAATTCTCTCCGCGCGCGAGACACGCAAGCTGTACCAGCGCTCCGGCGGATTCTCCGGTGGAGAGATGGGCATGCTCGGCGTCGTCGGCGGAAGCGGCCCGGAGTTTCTGTTCGCACCAGTGAGGCGTCACGGGTCTGGAAGCGAGTTCGACATGAGCAAGGTCGACTCACTGCCGCAGGTCGAGATGGCATTCAGCTATCCGGGTGGCACGGGACCGAAATACGACAAGCCACCTCTGGGCATCGCGGTGCAGAGCAACGGGTTCACGCGCGCGGAGTCGGAGACGTACGCCGCGCTGCGGCGCGCGGGCACCGTGATCGTGACCGTGTTCGCGCTCGGCGACAACATGAGTGCCGCGGGTCGGGTTGGGCCACCGGCGACGGGAGCGACAGGTGCGGGTACGGGCAGTGCAACCTCAGCCGCTGGAACGATCCGCCCCGATTCGGCGCGTTCCGCGAGCACCGCACAACCGCCTACCGCTGCCATGGCTGCGAGTATCGTCGCACAGCACCTTACGCCGGCGAAGGCGCGCATCCTCTTGATGATCGCGCTCACACAGACGAAGGATGCACGTGAGCTTCAGCGGATATTTGTGCAGTACTAGCGCAACATTCCTCGGAAGCGAGTAAACCCGGCACTCCCGGCCGGTATCGTACCCTGTGTGCCCAGTCCCTTCAGCTCACGGTCCCCCTGACCGTTCACGCGACGCCGGACGTTGATCCGCTCGTACATGCCGCCCAGGCAGGCGACGCTGTGGCGTTCGCGTCGATCTATGACGCTCATGCCCCACGTCTCTTCGCGGTATGTGTCGGGCTGACCGGAAACCGGAACGACGCAGCGGAGCTCATGCAGGACACATTCGTGCGCGCGTGGGAGCGGCTCTCGACGTTTCGCGGCGAAAGTGCTTTCACGACATGGCTGCATCGGGTTGCCGTGAACGTGATGCTGGTGAACGAGCGTACACGCCAGCGGCGATCGCAGCGGGTAGCAATTGCCTCGGAGCTGCAGGTGGCAAGCGATACCCGTGATCGTGCGTCGGTGTTGGACGGAGCGGCTGTCTCGACGGTCGACATCGGGCTCCGGCTCGACCTCGAGCAAGCCATCGCGCGATTGCCGGAGGGTGCGCGTCGGGTCTTCGTGTTGCACGACGTCGCCGGATACGAGCACGCCGAAGTCGCGGCGCAGCTTGGCATCGCCGAGGGTACGTCGAAGGCTCACCTCTTCCGGGCGCGGCGGTTGCTGCGCGGGATGCTCGACCGATGACCGACAACAGCTCGAACGACAGCTTCAACGACGGCTCGCTCCCGACGCCGGAGTGTGCAGCGTTCAATGTCGCGCTTGCGGAGTATCTCGCCGGACGACTCGACGATGCGGATGCAGAAAAGGTCGAATTGCACGCCGTGGAATGTGCGCGCTGCGAAGTGTTGCTGGAGCGCGCAACGCGACGGTCCGTAGCGTCGTTCGCGCCAGTCCCTGCAGACGACCTTCGCGCAACGACGCTTGCCGCGATCGCGTCCACGACAGCAGGCGCGGGAGAGCCTCGACTGCGGGAGGCTCAGACTCCCGGCGTTGCACGCCGATGGCGCACCGGCGTCGGGGTCGTGACGCTCGCGGCCGCCGCTGCTCTCGTGCTGACCGTGATGCGACGTGAACCTGTCGCGCCTCCTGGTGAGGATGAGCGGATCGTTCAGACCAGCGAGCGTCCCATGCTGTCCGACGTGAATGCGGTACAGCAAGGGGCTGCCCGACTCGCCAATGAAGGGGCACGTGCTGAGTTCGAAGCGCTCGACGAAGCCGCGCGCGAACTCGAACGCGCGCTCGAGGCAGCTCCCGGGGACAACGAACTGCGAGGCTATCTGTCTTCGGTTCGCTCGAGGCGAGGCGAGTTGATGGAACGTGTGAAGATGGCGGCGATGTGAACCTGTGCACGCGGGACGTATCGCTGCTGACTCTCATGGTGCTTGCGCTGCTTCATACCGGTGTGATGAGCGCTGCTGCTCAGGCAGGTAACGGAGCAGCCGCCACGGCCACCCAACCGATCACGCCCAAGCTTCGTGGTTTCCGCGTCACGCCTGATGTCACCATGCGCATCTACGTTCCCGCCGGACGAATACGCCTTGCCACCTGGGCGCGTGACTCCATCGCTGTGAGCGGTAGTATCGGTGCGAATGCGTCGCTTTTTGGGGGCAGCACGCGCACGCACGTCAAGTTCGGTGTCGAAGCGCGCATGACGGGCGACTCGACGCTGCCTCGCGCGGAGCTCACCATCACGATCCCGCGCGCCGCACGTGTGTGGATCAAGATGATCGACGGCGACATCGACGCGCGCGGCACGACTGGCGAGCTCGAGGCCTACGTGGTCCGCGGCAGCATTGCGGTGCACGACGCCAGCGGAGTGATCGTGCTGGAGTCGATCGATGCACCGGTCGACGTCGAGCGCACGAGCGGAGACTTGCGTGTGCGGGGCAGCAAGGGACGAGTGACCCTGCGTGGTGTATCCGGCACGGCGTCGGTGGCGACCGTGAGCGGGCTCGTGTCGCTGGCCGATTTTACTGCGGACGGGCGAGTGGAAACCATCGGTGGGGATGTGACGCTGCTGGGTGGCTCGCTGGGTGGGGCAACACTCGACGTGCAGACGCACTCCGGCAACATTGCGCTTGGCGTGATGGCGGCGCGCAGTCCGGTACTTGACGTGGCGAGCCGAGCAGGACCGGTGAAGCTACCGCCGCTCGTGCAGTCTGCAGCGAACGGACGTATCACGGCGCGATCGTTCAAGGGGCGCATCGTGATCGGCACGACCGACGCGGTGCCGAACGTGAAGCGATAGACAGCGCGCGACGTAGGCAACGGAGTGAATGCAGCAGGCGTAGTAGGTACAGAACCCGCAGTAAACGCAGTGCGCGTGAGTGGTATCCGAGTCACACAACAAGCGGCAGGATACCACTCACCTCGTCCGGAGCACCGCCATGCGATTCGTGTATTCCCTTGCTGCACTTGCTCCTGCAATTGCTCCCGCAATTGCGGCACTCTCGGCGGCAGCGCTGTTCGGGCCGCCTCACATCGTCGTCACCGCTGTCAGCCCCGCTCCTGCAGTCATTGGTGCCCCAGCGTTCAACATCGAGGTCGAGCACCACACCACCGCCGATCAGATCAAGCTCACCGGTCGCGCCGAAGGTGTGCGCGGTGGACAACGCGTAACGCTTCCACTGGCTCTCGTGCGGCGTGACAGTGCGCATTTCACCGTTGTGCGGCAATGGGAGGCCAACACGCCGTGGGTGCTGGTCTTCTCAGTGGAACAGGGTCCGGAAGGCGCGCATGGTGTGGTCGAAGCGGTGATTCCTATCGACAAGTCCGGCGCGGTGCGGCGCATCGAGTACACCAAGCCGGGTTTTCACGACGGCAGCAAGCTTCCGCGGCGTGTGACGCGGGCACGAGTGGATTCGGCGCTCAAGGAGCTGGGTGTCGACAGGCAAGAATGATGGGGTGATGCCGACGCCGGAGCCGCCGGCTCCGGCCGTTGGCGTCGATCGCACGATGTTGATCGCCGGTGTGGCGCAGCTCGTGGCTGCGACGACAACGGCGGCGAACGTGCGGTTTGCACCCGACCGTGCTTTTCATGAGCTGCCAAGCGCAGGTGTTGCACTGCTTGTACTGGGAACACTGACAGTGGTCGTGGCAGTGCGTCCTCGAGGCCTGTGGCGCTGGATGCCGGGAGCATGCTCGCTGCTCGTACTGGCCGTTGCATTCTGGCGCTTGCAGTGGGCGCCGACGACCAGCTTTGCCGATCCCTTGCTCCAGCATGCCGTCGGACCCGCGTGGGGTTTCATGCCTATGGTTGGAGCGGTCGCGCTGGGTTTGGTCGGTGCCACACGCCGGCGGTGACGATCAGCGAGCTTTTTAGCGGCCCGGTCGAATGCCGGATCGTACTGGTACGCCACGGCCCGTCGTCCCACGTGAATCCCGCGTGGATGAACGCTCGCGAGTTTCGCGAGTGGCGCGCCGCATACGAGGCCGCTGGCATTCGCGAGGGCGAAGTCGCGCCCGCCTCGCTGGCAGCGCTGGCTGTGCAAGCCGACATGATCGTGGCGAGCGATTCGCTCCGCACCGTTGAAACCGCACGGATGTTGGCGAACGGGCGCGAGGTCATCACGTCACCGCTGTTGCGCGAGCTCGCCCTGCAGGGCCCCGAACTGCGTGGTGTGTCGCTGCCGTTTCACAGCTGGGCGCTGGCCGTGGGGTCGCGAATCCTGTGGCTCAAGCTGCGGAATCAGTATCCAGCGGCGGCGGACGCAGCACGCATCGCGAGCGCCGAGCAATGGATCGGCACACTGGCACCGCAGCACCAGTGTGTCCCGGTGGTCACGCATGCATCGATCCGTCGACAGCTTTGGCGACGGCTTCTGCAGTCGGGTTGGCGGCCTGAACCGGGCCGGCGAACGATGGCGCCATGGAGCGCATGGATCTGCGCGCATGACCGTAACGCGGAGTCAGCGGCGGGCGCGTAAGATGAAGCGCATGTCCCTTCACGATTTTTCCGATATCCGCCCGATCAGCCTCACGGACATCCGCGAGGCTCGCGAGCGCATTGCGGGCACGATCCTGCGAACCCCGTTGGTCAAGCTGCAGCTCGGTGATGGTTTTCCCGACATCCGGCTCAAACTCGAGAACCTGCAGCCGATCAATTCGTACAAGCTCCGTGGCGCGGCCAATGCGGTCGCACTCATTCCGGACGCCGAACGACAGCGCGGTGTATGGACGATCAGCGCCGGCAATGCAGGGCAGGGGATCGCGTATGCCGCGCGAAATGCGGGCGTGCCGTGCACGGTCGTCGCGATCGAAACGGCCCCGACCGCGAAGCTCGAGCGCATGCGTGCGCTCGGCGCCACGCTCATCACGGTGCCATTTGAGGTTGCCTGGAATGCGATGGGAGAACGTGCCTACCCCGGCGTGACGGGAGCGTTTGTTCACCCATTCGACGATCACGACTTCATCGCCGGGCATGGCAGCATGGGGCTCGAGATTCTCGAAGATGCGCCAGACGTCGCCGCGGTCATCGGCAGTGTCGGCGGCGGTGGCTTGCTGGTGGGAGTCGGCAGTGCCATCAAGGCGCTCCGTCCTGACGTGATGATGTGGGGCGTGGAGCCCGAGACTGGTGCGCCGGCCGCTCGCTCGTTTGCGATGGGCTCCGCGCAGGACTTTCCGGGGTGGACGCCATCGTTCGTCGACGGTGCCGGTGGGCGCGGCATGTTCCCGCGCATGTGGGAACGCCTGCGGCCGGTCATCGACGATTACCTCGTCGTCACGCTCGAGGAAACCAGGCGCGCCATGCGGCTCATGGCCGAAAAGTCGCGCGTGATCGCGGAGGGTGCGGGTGCACTTCCTCTTGCGGCGGCGCTGACCGGAGCGGCCGGGCTGGGGCCGATCGTGGTGATCGTCTCTGGCGGCAACATCGACCTGCCGGTGTTTGCGAAGCTGGTGGATGCGTGCGGGTGAGCAGATCCGTGAACACGGGACGACCAAGACCGTTGCTGCGACTGCATCAATCGTGACGTGCCGGCGTCGCGCGCTCGCAGGCATCGCCGCGGTATTGCTGGTGAGCGGCCCCGCGCGTAACGCGGTCGCACAGTCATGCCCACGCGGTGTGCTCCCCGCCTACAGCCACAATGATTACGAGAACGCGCGCCCGCTCGCCGACGCATTGGCACTCGGATACCGCGGTGTCGAAGCCGACGTCTTCCTGGTGGACGGCGTGCTTCGCGTGGGACATGACCGTCGACGTGCCCGTCGGAGTGCGTCGCTCGAGGCCTTGTACCTGCTGCCCTTGCACGCGCTCGTTTCTCGCTGCGGCCACCTGACGTCCGACAGCGTGCCCTTCCTGCTCACCATCGAGGTCAAGGAATCGTCAGAGGCGACGCATGATTCGCTCGTCGCACTGCTCCGGCGTTACCCTGCGTTACAGGAACGGTCGGCGACGGTGAGTACGCCGATCCAGATCATAGCGGTCGGATGGCGCCCGCCCTCCCGCGGCTCCGCCCCACCGGGTCGGATGCCGGATGGAGGTGACCTGGCCTGGCAGTACCGTCTCGCGCGACGCGACACCAGCGGCATTGGAGGGCTCGAGACCAACGTACGCCTCGTGAGCCTCGATTATGGAAAGACGATGGGGCGCTGGTGGACCAGCGCTGGGCGGCGGCGAAAGTGGATCGCCACGCTGCGGCAAGTAAAGCTTGCAACACCAGGCCGCTTGCTGCGCGTGCACAACGTGCCTCCACACCCGCAAGTCTACGCCGAACTCCTGAACGCCGGCGTAGATCTCATCGGGACGAAACAGCTCGCAAAGACGGCCCGACTGCTGCTCGACGTGTGGTAAGCCAACCGCGCACCACTGCAATCGCGCTGTCTCGCATGCCGCGCGTCTTCGGCGTAGCTTCGATGTAGCGGCCGTACCGGACGGCCTGCTCTCGGTCCCTCTCCGCCCGCCGCTAGCATCCGTGCCCGCCCGTATCACCACACTGTCCATCGCATTGACTGCCAGCCTTGTCACTGGCACCCTGACGCGCCCGATCGCCGACGCGCCCGCGCTCGACCGCCGCGTGGTGGACCTGGTGCTCGCCGGCGATGCACCCAGCGAGGCAGCTCATGGCTTCGCGGGACACGAAACGTCGACGGGAGCGCGCGCCGGCAAGCCGTTCCGCACGACCAGCGGGTGGATGCATTATGCCATGACGACGTTCGACGATACGCCGGTCACGGTCGCCCTCACGTTCCTGGGCGTCGATACGGTGGCTCGCAGCTTCGACGTTGTCGTCGAGGATAGCGTGATCGCCTCGCGAGTCCTGGCAGCGCCGCTCGATTCCACAATTGTCATCGAGCTGTCGGTCCCGTTCTCGATCACGAAGGGCCGCTCGAACATCGCTATCGTGTTACGCGCGCGCGGTGGCCGCACGCCTGCACTCCGCGAAGTTCGCACTGTGCAGGACCATCATGAAGTCTCTTACTCCGCCACTCGCTGACCCCGCATGAACGACGCTTCGATTCAATTGTCCCGTCAACCCTCCGGCAGGTGTGCTCGTCTCCTGCTGAGCGCCTCCATGCTCGGCGCTTCATTGCTGCTCGTGTCCACTGAGCTCACTGCGCAGACGTCACGTCCGCCAGCCGGACGACAGTGGCTCACGCGCCCGGAGCTGACCGACTACGCCGAGACGAGTCGCTACGATGAAGTAATTTCGTACATGCGGCAGATGGCCGCCGCGAATCCGCAGATTCACCTGACCACCTATGGCTATACGTACGAGGGGAGGCCGCTTCCGCTCGCGGTGATCGGTGCGCCCGGTGCGACGGCGGCGCAGGTGCTGGCGACCGCCAAAACCCGCGTCTACATCCAGGGCAACATCCACGCGGGTGAGGTGGAGGGAAAGGAAGCGTTGCTGTGGTTGCTCCGATCGATCGCGCGCGGCGAGCGCAACGAGTGGCTGCGGACCACGGTGCTGATGATCAATCCGATCTACAACGCCGATGGCAATGAGCGTGTGACGGTCACCAATCGCGGCACGCAGGCCGGGCCGGTCGGTGGCATGGGCACGCGCGAAAACGCGCAGGGCTTCGACTTGAATCGCGACGGCACGAAGATGGAGACCGCGGAAGCGCGGTCGATGGCGAGCCTGCTCACGCGCTATCAGCCGCACGTCGCGATGGACCTGCACACGACGGACGGCAGTTCCAACAGCGGATTCAACATGACGTACGAGACATCGCTCAATCCGAACAATTCGAAGGCGGAGATGAGCCTGTTGCGCGACGTCATGCTGCCCGAGGTGACGAAGACGATCAAGGCGAAGCACGGATCGGACTGGTTCTACTACGGCGGTGTGCAGGGTACCGGCGCCGACCGCGCATGGCGCTCCGACGCCGAACTGGCCAAGCCACGCTACACCAGCACCTACTACGGCGTCCGCAACATCCTTGGCCTGCTGACCGAGACCTATTCGTATG
>DASQZA010000125.1:0-3912 GCA_035638935.1 Gemmatimonas sp.
AGTTCGGGGCTGAGCGTTGTGTCAGTGATCGAGAGGCAAGCGCGGTTGTGCCGAGAGTTCCGCCTGCATCGACGCTGATCCATCGATTGCAGACCGTTACGGGCTAGTGATTCTTGATGCCGCATCCTACGCTGGCGCTTCGCGTGATGCGTCGCGCTGCGCGATATCTTGGAACACCAGCGCCTGGTTCGTACGGGGCCCATCTTGAGCACTACCGAGGATCACGTGTGATGATCCGTCACCTACATGGCGCGCCGCTGCGACCTGCGAACGCCGCGCTGGCAGCCATCATCGCGCGGTTGGCGAGGAGTCAGCGCTGTGAATCGCCGGCGCTTGAGACCGTGGCACATCATCCGCACGGGCATACTGATTCCGCACTCGCGCCTGATCAAGCTCGCGATGGCGGCACACGTTCACAACTTCAATTGCAACGGCACGTCGAGTTCGTGCGACAGGACTCACTCTGTGCGATGTCCGTTGCGAGATGATAACGATGTCCGCACACTGCCCACTTGAAGACACGCGGATGAGGGGAATAGAAAAGTGTCTTCCGTGGTCAGCGTACTCATCACCCACATCGGTGATAGCAACCCTCCTGACTCTGCGTACCTGTGATCGACGCAGGTCCAGGGCGGTGGCGACTTGGGCGGCTTATCCGCCTGAGCCGTGTGGCACTTACTTCTTTGCAGAGGACCGATCCATGCGCGTATCCCTCGCCGCGGTTGCCGCGGCCGTCACTGCAGTCGCTTTGGTAGCCTGCCAAGACTCCGTCGCGCCGCCGACGGCAAACACGGTCGCACCAGCATTACGCCTGCAACGTTCCGACCTCGGCGCTCCCGTCGTCCGCATCACCTCGCCGACTTCGGGCGAGACGGTCGCGAGCGGCACGGGCCGCCGCGGGGCCGGCGTGCTCAAGGGCGGCTCCGCGTTCGCCATCACCGTCGAGACCGTGACCAGCGGTGCGAATGTGGCAGCCAACGAGAGCGTTGACATCCGCAATACCGCCGATCTTGGCAAGCCGAACGCGAACTTTCCGGGCTTCAGCTTGCGCATCGACTCCGACCTCATCACGCCCGATGGGGAAATCATCCCGGCAAACACCGACTTGGCCAGCCTCTTCAACATTCTCGGCACGGACGACACGCCCGGCGACGGCGTGACCATCTGGGCGGGCTGGCACTTTCTCGAGTCGTTCCCCGACGACGTGAAGCAGGTGACCATCACGGCCGAGGTGCGTGATGCGCAAGGGCGAGTTGGGCGGGACGAGGTAAAGGTGAAGATCGACCGGGGGGTGCGACGTGCCGGGCAGGACCTCACCCCGGCACCCGCCGCGATGACGGGCGATGGGATCGACGACACCGACGGCCCTCGCGTGGAGCTTGTCGGTCCGCGCGTGCCGTCGACCCTGGCGGTGGGCTCACTCCTCAACAACGGCTCACTGGCCGGTTCACTGATCTTCTTCCAAGTCTCGGCGCTCGATCTGAGCGGGGTCGGCATTGGTGTAAGCGAGAACGGCGGGGCGGCGCTGAACCAGCCGATCGGAGTCATCCGCGATAACGGGCAGATCGGAGTCGCCGGCCCGAACCGGAACGTGCCGGGCTTCTCATTTACCTTCGACGTGCCGCTTCGACAGCCAAACGGCAACGTAGTCCCGGCCGGGCAGAACCTCGCCCCACTATTCGACGTGGCCGGCAGCGTGCTCGACAAGCGCGGCGCGAAGGCCGTCTTGACGACGCTCGACTGGGTGGTCGGCGGCGCGCTGGTGATGCCGGCCGGGAAGACGACCGTCACGGTCATCGCGCGCGTTACCGACGCAGCGGGAAAGACGGGCAGCGCGAGAGGTGTGTTCGGCGTCAGTCAAGTGGCGAACGGACAGGCGCTGACGCCTGCGCCGTAGCCAATACACGAGCGGGTGTTGGGGCTTCGCGCGCCAGATTACCATGTAGTTGACGGCCCTCCGCTCTTGATGAGCACAACAATTCCTTGCACGGTGACCAGAAAACTCCGTCTGGCTGCACTGATGCTGACAGGTTGCAAGGGAGGTGCGCGTCGGTCGCCGGCAGTCCAACGGCCGACGCGCATGCCAGCGCGCGACAGACGGAGCTGTCCACGGGACCGGGGACAGTTCACCGCCGGGTGCAGGCCCCAGGGCCGTCGTCACTGGTACGATCGCTCCCCACTACTCGGTACCCGTGCCCTCGAGGTCACATTGACCCGGTGTAGCGGTCGGGACTCAAGTTCGGCCACTCGTACAGTCACTGATCATCAGACCACCTCCACTCTTACCGCAGGCGCCCGGCAAACGCCGTGAAGACGATGTCGCGAAGGGCAAGCTGCTGCTCGTCGTCGGCGAGATGGATCAGAACGTCGACCCGGCGTCCACGTACCAGGTGGTCAACGCGTTCATCAAGGCGAACAAGATGTTCGATCTGCTCGTGATCCCGGGGGCGGGCCACACCGACGGCAGGGCGTACGGCTAGCGCAAGCGCGACGACTTCTTCGTGCACCACCTCCTGCGCGCCGAGCCGCCCGATCGCAAGGCTCGTCGCGCGAGCGCGGGAAAGTAGGCGCATGGGCGCACAACAGAGCACGTCGCTGAGCAAGCGACTGAGCGAAGGGCGCTTCAACAGCGTCGATCTCGTGAGCGGGATCGCGATGGTGATCATGCTGCTCGACCACACGCGCGACTTCACGCATGTGGCGGCGATGCAGTTCGACCCGATGGACAACGAGCGCTCTACTCTCGCGATTACCTCGCGCGTTGGGTGACGCATCTATGTGCACCGACGTTCGTGCTGCTCTCAAGCACCAGTAACCGTATCCGGCGCATCCACGGCACCAGCGCCGCCGACCTCGACCGCTTCCTCTTCACGCGCGGCCTGTGGCTCGTCTTCCTCAAGTTCACGGTCGTGCGGGTGGTGGTCTGGCGGAGCGCCTCACCCGCGCTGCTGGCCGTCCTCCAGGTGCTCTCGGCGATCGGCATCGCCATGATCGTGCTCGCCGCCGTGGTCCGCCTGCCGACGCTCGTGGTTGGTCTCGTCGGCCTCGCCATCGTGCTGGGCCACAACCTGCTCGACGCGGTCACGGTCACCGGCTGGTAAGTTCCGGGATCGGCAGTGCCGAGCGCGACGTGCAAACTCTGGATTGTGCTGCATCAGTCCGATGTCTTCCCCGCGGGCGGATTTCCGGGGCCGCTGGTGCTCCCGATGTATCCCGTCATTCCCTGGGTCGGTGTCCTGTTCGCCGGATGTAGGATGGCCGAGCCGTACACGATGCTGCCGGAGCGTCGGAGCGCCGGGTGCGGTGGCTGCTGGGCATTGCAGGCGCCAGGGTGGTGGCGTTTCTCGTGCTCGGACGACGCGCCTGTACGGCGACCCCATTCCGTGGAGCGTCCAACCGACGGCGGTGCGCACGTTCATGGTCTACATGAACGTCCAGAAGTACGGCCCGACGCTGCTCTTCCTGTGTGCGACTCTGCCGTTCGCGCTGGTAACGCTGGCGGTGACCAGCCGAAAGGCGCTCACCGACGGACTGGCCCGGGTGTTCGTCGTCTTCGGCCGTGTGCCGATGTTCTTCTACATTTTGCAGTGGATCTGGGCGCACCTGTCGGACATGACCGTCGCGCTGCTCTACGGGAAGCCGCTCACGTTTGTCTTTCAGACGCCCTTCGACGTATCCGGACGCCGGAGATGGGCGGGCCGCGCTCGGTGACGTATGCACGCTGGCTTACTCGCGCGACACTGCTGTACTTCCCGTGCCGCTGGTATGCGGCGCTCAAGGGCTGTCGCAAGGATCTCGTGCTGCTGCGATATCTGGAGATCCCAGCCTGACGCCGCCCGGGAACACGTACGACCGGGCGGTGCCTTACCGCTCGCGAGACGCGCGGGAATAAAACGACCCTTCGCACCGTCT
>DASQZA010000126.1:0-16297 GCA_035638935.1 Gemmatimonas sp.
ACGATCCTGACGAAGGTGCTGACGTTCCACGTCGTGCCGGGGCGCATCACCGCCAGCCAGCTGCAGAACGGGCAGACGCTCACGACCGTCGAGGGCACTACGCTGCCCGTGACGGTGAGCGGCGGCGTCGTGACCGTCGGTGGCGCGCGCGTTACCACCGCCGACATCTCGGCCTCCAACGGCGTCGTGCACCTCATCGACGGCGTACTGCTCGGTAGCATGGACATCGTCGACAACGCAATCGTGCGCGGGCTGAGCTCGCTCGTGAGCGCAGTGACCACGGCCGGACTCGGCACGGCGCTGCGCGGTGGCGACCTGACCGTGTTCGCGCCGACCAACGCCGCGTTCGCGGCGATCCCGGGTGGCGCGCCGACGTCGGCGGCGGCTCTCACGCCGGTGCTGCAGCTGCACGTGGTGGGTGTCCGCGCGCTCTCGACGCAGCTCACGAACGGCCAGGTGCTGCCGACGCTCCTCGCGGGCAGGAGCCTCACGGTGGGGCTCACGAACGGTGTGCGCCTAACGGGCCCGCGCAACTTCGCGACGGTGGTATCACCGAACATCGTGGCGAAGAACGGCATCATCCACGTCGTGGACACGGTGCTGCTGCCGTAACAGGCCACGTAATGCGCCGGCATGCGGTGCCGGCGATGTGGAGAGGGGGCGTCGCGAGTGCGGCGCCCCCTTGTGCATGGTGGCACTCGCGTCGGTCGTTCCACTCGCGGCACTTGCGCATCGCACTTCCAGGGTGCAACATACAACCACATGGTTGCACGTTCTCTTTCCGACGACGAGCTCGATCGCCTCTTCCGGGCGCTGGCCGATGCCACACGCCGCGATATCGTGTCGCGGTTGCAGGCGGGTGAGTTGGCGTCAGTCTCCGCGCTCGCCGCTCGCTACGACATGTCGTTCGCGGCCGTGCAGAAGCACGTGGCGGTTCTCGAGGAGGCGGGACTCGTGACCAAGGAATCACAGGGGCGAGCGCGGATCGTGCGCAGCAACCCCAAGCGACTCGCGGCTGCGCGCGCCGCGCTCGACAAGCTCGAACGATTGTGGATCGCCCGCTTCAGCCAACTGGACGACGTACTCGCCGACCCCACACCCAGGAAGGATTAGCTCGATGCCGATCACCGAAGTGGTTTCCAATGCTGCAGACCTCTCGCTGGTCGTCGTCGCCGAGTATCCGGTGAGCGTCGAGCGGTTGTGGGACGCGTACGTCGATCCGCGCCAGCTCGAGCGCTTCTGGGGGCCGCCGTCGTGGCCGGCGACCTTCACGCGGCACGATGTCGCCGTCGGCGGCGAGTCGCACTACTACATGACGGGCCCCGACGGCATGAAGTCGAGCGGTTGGTTTCGTTTCACGGCGGTCGAGCCGACTCACCGCATGGAGATGGTCGACGGCTTCACCGGTGCCGACGGCAAGCCGAATCTCGATATGCCGACGATGACGATGTCGTTCACCTTCGAGTCGACGGCGAATGGCTCGCGCTTCCGCAGCGTGACGCATTTCCCGAGTGTCGAGGCGATGGAGCAGCTCGTGAGCATGGGCATGATGGAGGGCATGCGCGCAGCGATGGGCCAGATCGATGCGGTCGTTACGGACCTGCAGTCATTCGCGGCGGGGCGCGATGCCGAGGCGCAGCTTCTGGACGACACGCACGTGCGCGTGAGCCGTATCATTCGCGGCAGCGTCGAACAGGTCTGGCGCGCGCATCACGACCCCGCACTCATGCAGCGCTGGATGCTTGGCCCCGACGGCTGGACGATGCCGGTGTGCAACGTCGCGACGAACGTGGGTGACTCGTACCGTTACGAGTGGGAGGCCGCCGACGGTTCGCAGCGGTTCGGGTTCGAGGGCGAGCTGCTGGAGTCGGCGCCGCCCTACCGCGCCGTGACGTCGGAGCGGATGATCGGCGTAGACGGGCCGGGCGTGCAGAACGAGCTGACGCTGACCGCGGTCGAGGGCGGAACGTTGTTGAGCATCGTGATGACGTATCCCAGCAAGGAATTGCGCGACACGATTCTCGGGACAGGCATGGTCGGCGGCATGGAGCAGAGCTACGCGCGGCTAGAGCGTACGTTGGCTGACATCTGAACAACTGCTTTCCGCGGAAAGCTTTTCCTGGAATTAGTCAGCAGCGGCAGAAAGCCGCTCCCCTTCGTCGATGCTTCCACGCTGTCCCGTCCACACCATGCGTCGCATCGTGCACTTCGGCCCGAAGTTCAGGATGAGCCCAACCTGCATACCCGACGCCCGCAGGTAGTTCAGCAACTGGGCCTCGTGTGCGCCGGCAATTTGTTGCACGGCCTTCAGTTCGACGACGACGGCGTCTGCAACCACGAGGTCGAGCTTCGCAACGGCGATCGTATGCGATCGGTATAGAACCGGAAATGCGCGTTCGCACGCGAACGAAAGTTCGAGTCGTCGTAGTTCCACATGCATCGCACTCGCGTACACCGACTCGAGAAAACCGTAGCCGAGTGTGTTGTACACGCGGTAGAAGGCACCGATGATCGCGTGCGTGAGTGCTTCGTGCAGGACAGGCATGCTGTATGTTGTCGCTCGACCGCAGCAGACATGTCATCGGTTCGTGGCGCTGCAGTCCGATATACTGCGACATCGAAAACAGCTTTCCGCGAATACGAACTGAGCTCAAGGATCTGCACGGATCAAACATTCAATTGGTTTGATCCGTGTGCATCCCAAAGATCAGTTCGTATCCACGGAAAGCTTTTCAGCTCGAACACACTGTCGGCCGCCATCATCCTCCAGCGCTCGGCGGATCGCTTCGCGAGACGCGCCCCGGTACTACCAGCGCCGACTCACACCATACGCGTCGAACAGCGATTCATTGCTGATGATCTGAATGCGTTCGACGCGTGCCTGCGCGATCAGCATGCGATCGAACGGGTCGCGATGCACCAAGGGCAGGCTCCCCGCTTCGCGCGCGTGCGCGAGTGAGATCGGCAGTTCGAGCATCCCCTGCGTGCGCAGATGATCCTCGATGTCGAGCAGCAGCACGCGTGCCGCCTCCCAGCCCTTGGCGTGCGCCTTGACGGACAGCTCCCATACCGTGGCGGCACTGACATATACCACGTTGGCGCGATCGCGAATGGCCTCGCGCGCCGACGTCGAGAGACGTGACGGGTCGGCGCGCCACCAGAAGTACACATGCGTGTCGAGCAACACACGCACTATCGCTCCCACTCCTCGACTTCGTCCGCGGTGAGCGCGCGGAAGAACTCGTCGGGGAGCGTCAGCTTCCCCACGAGATCACCGGCCACGCGGTCATTGGCCGTGGCGTCGATAGCGAGGGGCACGAGTCGCACCAGCGGCTGGTCGTCGCGGGCAATGATGACTTCTTCCCCCGCGAGCGCTTCTCGGATGAGACTGGCGAGGTGCGTTTTCGCATAGGCCATCTTGAACTCGGTCATGACCTGCAAGGTAGGTCATCCCTAGCTCGGCGGCAAGGAGAGCCGACGCCCAGGACATGCAAACGGGCCAGCCCGTTGAAATCACGAGCTGGCCCATTCTCTACCTGCAACCTCCAATCACCGGTTGGACTGCGCCGCGCTCTTGGTCGGGCCCGGGCACGCGGGCCACGCCCTTGGTGTCCCATCCGCATTGTTTCCCTGCGAAACGAGATCGCGCGGCAACTTCTGCGGATCCTCGCTCGCCATGTACGCGAGCATCGCAATCAACGTCGCGTTGTTGCGCAGGTCTTCAGGCACGATCTTGTCGTACGTGTCGCGGTTGGTGTGCCACGTCGTGTTGCTGTAGTCCCAACCCAACGCACCCGTCCCGATGCCCGGTGCCTTGTGGCACACGAACACCGTGTGGTCCGTGCCACCCGGGCCCGTGAACGGCTGGTTATTCCCCATGCGCACCCATTGCGTGATCTCCGACGGCATCTCGCTCATGTATCGCGAGAGGAACGCGCTCGCTTGGGTGAATGGCCCCGGGCTGATCGACGAGATGCGACCCGTTCCGTTGTCCTGGTTGAAGAGCATCTGCATACCCGCCAGCACTTCCGGATGCATTTCGGCGTACGCCTTGGAGCCATTGAGCCCCTGCTCTTCGGAGTTCCAGAGGCCGATGACGATCGTCCGCTTCGGATTCGGATACACCGTCTTCAGGATGCGCATCGCCTCGATCATCGTGAGCGAGCCGGTCGCGTTGTCCGTCGCGCCCGAACCACCCGTGAACGAATCGAAGTGCGCCGACAGCACTACGTATTCGTTCGGCAGCGTCGAACCCTTGATCTCCGCCACGACGTTACCCACCGGACGTTCCGGTCCCTTCTCGGCGTCGACCATCAGGCGCATCCTCGGCCCCTGATTGTTCGAAGCGAGGCGGTAGAGCAGTCCCATGTCTTCGCATCCCACGTCGACCGTCGGGATCTCCTGCGCCGCGGAACCGAACACCTTGTTGATGCCGGGATACTGCGAGAAGTTCGTCGTCAGCGCGCCAAGCGCACCGGCCGCCTTCAGCTTCGCCTGAATGCCACGAGGGCCACCGCCTGCGAGCACCCGCTGGCTATACGACGCGCTCAATGCACTCTGCTCTCCCCGCAACCGGTCACGCGACTCGACCGTGCCGAATTCGGCCCACTGCGCCGGCATCCGGCACGACAGCTGTGGCGCATTGAGCAGCACGAACTTGCCCTTCGCCGACGGCACCCACGCTGCGAACAGTTCCGGCGTGACGACGTTGTCGGGGATCACGACCACACTGCCCTCGACCCACTTGCCGCCCGTGCCGGGTGACCAGCCCATCGCGGTGATTTCGAGCCCGCGCACACGCGGGAAGAGCAGTTCGCCGAAGGCCGCGCCGTTCTTCCAGCTGTTCCACGTCCCGTAGTTCTCGATCTTCGCGGGAATGCCCCACTTCTTGTACGTCGCGAGCATGTATGCCTGCGCGCGGTCGGCATCCGTCGATCCTGTCAGACGCGGGCCGACCGAATCGAGCAGGGTCTGCGCGATCGTCATGACCTGCGAGCGCTGCATTCCCTCCTCGTAGATCTTCTGGATCATGGGCTCGGTCGGCGGCGTCGAGCGCACGTATGGCGCGTTGGCGCGGTCGACCGGCAGTGCCTGCGGGTTCGTCGGGGGTGGCGTCGGACCCGGGGGGCCACCTCCACCGCGCTGAGCGAGCGCGTCGGGGCCGGTGAACGTCAGGGCGAGCCCACTGACGAGGAGAGACTTTCGAAGCATGTGACCTGTGTTTGGAGGGACGGCGGACGCCGAGCGGCGGGACGACTGTAATTCCGGGCGGGGTGCTGTGCGAGCCGATGTTTGAGATATACGCGCCCACGACTCTGCGCGCTGGCTTCGCGAGTGCGCCGCCCGAGCTCAACCCTTGTCGGTCGATCTTCGCAGTCGATCGATGCGCGCACGTACGTCGCGCACCACCGGTTGCAGCTCGGGATCCGCATCCTTCCAGAGCTCCACAAACCGCGAGTATGCGTCGAGCGCACGCGCGCTGTCGCCCTTCGCCTCGTACAGGTCGCCGAGCCGCTGGAGCGACCAGGCGTTGTATCGAATGCCGGTATTGTTGATACGCGACGGCTTGGTGCTGGCGAGGTAGCGATTCAGCACGACAATCGCGGAGTCAGGCTGATTGTTCTTTTCATACGCCTCGGCCAACGTCGGGCCATAAAGGCCGACGCCCGACTCAGGAAACGCAGCGATCGCCGCAGTCAGTCCCTCGATGGCGTCGGCGTAGCGACGCTCGTCGAGCGCGATTCCGGCTCGCAAGCGGGCCAACTGACGCGCGTCGACACGACGATTGGACTTCGCGTAGCGCTCGGCCAACCGGCGCTCGATATCCCGCGCCGCTTCGGTTGCGCCGGCGATGTGCAATTCCCATCCCCACTCCCCGTAGTTCCGGTCGGCATCCGCCACCGTGTCGAATGGGAACCGCCGTAGCGTCTCCATTGCCGCGCGGCGCGCGCCGGCGATGTCGTTGCGAAAGAACGCCTGGTCGGACGCGCCATAAAGCTCGGTCGTCAGCCGATCGGCCGCATTGCCCTGGAGATTCGACGCGCTGTCCATCTGGGCGTAATACCGATTCGACTCCCGGATCCGGCCGCTGGCGCCAGCGGTAGTTCCCAGCACCTGGGAAAAGAACACGCGGGTGCTGAGTCGATCGCCGAACCGCTTGAGTGTCGATAGCGCAAGCGAGTCCGCGGCCCGATACGTGTCGACGTGACCAAGGCTCCACAGGCGCACCCGCGCCGGCACGTCAGAGTCGGGGCCGAGCGCCTTCGCGGCCTCGTTCGCGAGTGAGTCGAGGGCCTTCAAACGTCCTTGATTGACCAGCGCGACTGCCAGATTGGTCCAACCGATCGCAATGGTCGGTTCGAGAGCGATCGCATGCCGATAGTTGGCCTCGGCACTTGTGAAATCACCGATGCCCGCCTGCTGCACCGCGAGATTGTTGAACGCCGGGAAGTAGCTGGAGTCCCGCTCGGCCAGTGCCTCGAGCGCCATGATCGCTTGCCGGATATCCTCACGAGGGCCACTGGACCAGTAGCTTGCGGTGGTCAACAACCGCTCAGACTCGCTGAGCCGGTCCCGCAGTTCGTAGGCCTTGGAGAGCAGGCTCATGACGCGCTGACGTCGGGCGCCGCTCGCGTTGCCGATCGATTGGCCAAGCTTGCGATACGCCATCGCGAACGTGGTGTCGAGCCGGATGGCCTCCTCGAGCATCGGAATGCCCGCGGCGAGATCGTTCCGTTCCTCGATCGCGCGCATTCCCTGCACGTATTGCTTCAGCGCATCCACGCTGGAGGTCGTGACCCGCTCGAGCGGCGCTGCCGCGCGAATGTCCTTGAACGACTCACCCACCTTCTCGCGCAGCTTGCGCGACAGCCGCTCCACGGCGCCGAGCAGTTCGTCAGAGTCGGCGGCCGTCTCGCGAAACGTGCCGAGTTCTGCGCCATCCTGCGTGGCGAGCAAGCGCGCGGCTACGACGTACCCCGATCCCAGCGATACGACTTCGCCTTCGACGATGGCCTTGATGCCTTCGCGCGTGGCGACTTCGCGGGCCAGGCCGAGATCCACGCCGGCATCCAGTGGTCGTCGCATGAGACGCAGTACGTCCCGCACGTTCGCACGCGACAACACGCGCACCGTTTTCGACTGCGACAGGTCCGCACGCAACGCTTCGGTTATCGTGACGCCGAGCGTCGTGTCGCCCGCAGGACTGCGGAAATCGGCGAGGATGAGTCGATCGTTCTCGGTCAGTGTGCCCTTGCCGATCAGGCTACCCATCGAGCCGATGCCCTTGGCGCGCGCCGTCATGAATCCGCCGAGGAGCAGCACGAACGCGACAACAGCCGTCACCCCACCGATCCATGTGCGCCGCCACGACAGGTGCGGCGAGGCTTTGAGTGCCATGGTCGCCATGGTGCCCATCGGCATCGCGCCCCCACCGGGTGTGAGTGTCGGCGTGCTGGTGAAACGCTGACGGCTGACCCGCTGCACGTACGCGGTAGCTCCGATGACGGCGAGGCCCGCCACCATGGTGACGGCTGCAGCGCCCAGTGCCCATTCAGGGAGTCCCACACTCACCGTGGCGGCGTACGTCAGACTCAGCACCGTCACTGCGCCGAGCGCCCAGTACCCAACAGCCTTGCCGAACGAAACCGGTTGGCCGTGCAGGATTGCTGGTGCCGACGCCGACGGGCCAGAGTTCACTACCGACTCGAGCACCCGAGAGATCTCCACCGCGGTCTGCGGACGGCTCGTGGGTTCCTTCGCGAGACAGGCCATCACCAGGTCTCCGAGCGTCACCGGCACGTCAGGACGCTTCTCCCGAATGGGCGGCGCCGGTTCACTCATCTGCGCGGCGAGCACACGCGCCGGAGACGTTCCGGTGAAGGGCGGACGTCCGGTGAGGAGCTCGTACGCCATCACGCCGAAGCTGTACAGGTCGGCCCGATGGTCAGTCGCCGGATCGCCGGCCGCTTGCTCGGGCGCCATGTACGTCGGTGTGCCGATCGACATGCCGGCCTGCGTCAGCGTTTCATTCGCCCCCGTGGTGCGCGCGGCGTTGATGGCCTTGGCGATGCCGAAGTCGGTCACGGTCGCGCTGCCCTCGGACAGCAGCACGTTGTCCGGCTTGATGTCGCGGTGCACCACGCCACGGCCGTGCGCGAAGCCCAGCGCCCGCGACACGTCACGCAGGATACCGACCGCCTCGTTGATGCCGACAGGGCCCGCCGAGAGCCGTTGCCGGAGCGAGTCGCCATCGACATACGGCATCGTGAACCACGGCAGCCCTTCGGCATCGCCGGTGGACAATACCGGCACGATATGCGGATGCTGCAACTGCGCGGCCAACAGCACTTCGCGTTTGAACCGCTCCACACTCACACCCGCCAGCAGCTCCGGCGCGAGCACCTTGATCACGACCGGCCGGTTCAGCGCCCGTTCGGTGGCGAGGTAGGTGCGCGACATGCCACCTCCGCCAAGCTCCCGTACGAAGTCGTGCGTGGTGCTGAACGCGCGCTGTAATCGAGGGAGCAGGTCGTCCATTGGTACCGGGAGGGTGGTGGGCATCGAGCGGGCAGCTCGCATACCAGACCTAACCCCGTACAGTACGGCTCAGCCCACGGTGCCGCCAGCGAGCACAGGATGAGGAAACGGCCTCGCTCGCGGGAACGTCACGGCGACGGTCGCGCCGATGGACGTCTTCCTGTCCACCGACGGTGCTCCCCGAATCCCGACACGACGCCTACTTCGACGCCCCGAGCTTCGGATACTTGGACATGTCGATCTGTACGTTCGCCTTCGTGTTGACCGAGGTCACCGTCATGCGGGTCCGGTCGCCCGACTTCTTGTCGGTGGTCTCCGATGCCATCAACATCCCGACAGGGTAAGCATCCGGCATCGCGCCACGCATGCCCTTCATCGAACTCGTGGCACCGACCATGCGCCCGTAGTTGAGCGACGGGTCGTTCGCGACCCACACGTCGGCAATACCCTCACTGTCTTCGGCGCGATACCCCTCGGTGTCGTACCCGGCGATCCGCCGCGCACCGAGCTTCGTGTACTGCAACGGGCGCGCGTCGCTGCGGACCTGGGTCGTTGCAACGCCACCGCTCGGGGGCGACGACTGCGGCTGCGACTCCGCGTAGCGCCTCGCTTCCTTCCAGCTGTACGCCATGGAGAACTTGCCGGTGTCGGACTCGAACAGCATGACCATCGATTCGTTCGGCACGTCGAAGATCATGTTGAATGCGCCTTCGCCGGGCTTGTCCTTCTGCACGAGACGCGATCCCGCGTACGACTTGCCGCTGTTGAACTGCATCGTCATCTCCAGGATCTCACCGGAGGACTTTCCCTTGGGCAGAGTTTCGATGTCGTACGTGACCACCGAGTTGAAGTCGTAGCGCGCTTCCGTGGGCGCATTCGGCAGCATGGAGAAAATGCGGGACCCACCACCACGCGATCCGCTACCGCCACCACCCCCGCCTGTTCCCTTGTCCTCGCCGAACACGCTGTTGAACGAGCGATCCACCAGCTTGGACGTCGCCTCGTCGATCTTCTGAGCGACTTTCTGTTCGGCTTTGCGCTCCACCGCCTCCTTCGCGCGATCCCCGAGCTTCTTGAAGATCTGCGCCGATGCAGGCGTGGCAATGACGGCAAGCAGGAATACGGTTGTTGCGGTGAGCGAGGAGCGGAGCAATAGGTAGCCACGCATGGCGGGCCTCCGATGGAGATATGTGGAGGCGAAAGTGCGTCTTCAGGTGACCGGGCGCAAGCGAACTGGCCGGCGCAATGATGAGGTGGCTTGCCCCTCGCTGCACCGTGATCTCGTGAGACGAAGACTGTGAGGCAAGCAGTTCGTTGCACGATGACGGCATTCCGATGCATGGACTGACCTGCTCTCGCCCGCGTGCGGTATGGTGAGGAGATCAAGGTTTGCCAGCGGCTGTCCCTTACCCAAGCATCCCATGTACATCAAGCAGCTGACGTCGATTCTGATTCGCGTGACCATGCTCGCTTCTGCTTTCGCTGCGGCCGTCATGGTGGGCAGTAACGCCGTTCATGCGCAGGGCACTGCATCACCCCTTCGCGATCATCTCGATGGCTCGCGACTCGCCGCACGACGCGACTCCTTCGTGGTCGTCATCCAAGGCGCACCACGCGGATGGCAGGTACTCTCGGTCGCACGCGAAGGCGACGGTTGGACGCTCGGCGACGCCGTGGCAATCGACGGCATGGTGTCACAGGCCAGCACCATGCGTTTCGACGCGCGACTCGATGAGCTGTCGCTTCGCCAGGAGGGCGTCATGATGGGCAAGCCGATGCGCATCACGCTCGACGCTGCCGGTGGACGCGTGAAAGGAACCGCGCTGACGCCCAGCAATCCCGCCGGTGAACTGGCAATCGACGTGCCGCACACCGACGGTCTGGTCGACGACAACGCCGTCGCGTCGCTCCTGGCGATCGTACACTGGCGCGAGGGCCTGCAGATCGCCTTCCCGGTGCTTGCGAGTGGCACGGGAACCGTGTCGCAGTTCACGCTCCGCACACTCGGCAAGGAGACGGTCTCCGTACCGGCCGGACAGTTCGACACCTGGCAGGTGGAACTCCGGATGAACCGGGCCCGCATGGTTGCGAACATCACCACCGCCGCACCGTACCGGGTGGTGCGCATGAGCAGCGGACCGGCGTTCGAGATGCAGCTGGCCAGGTGAGCAGGTCGCGCCGCTGATCGTGCGCACGCAGTTTTAGACGTATGCGAGCAGCGCCCACCACTGAGTCCGACTTGGAGCCATCCCGTCGATGGCTGGCCATCACGATCAGTTTCTGTGCGCTGCTCGGCGTAATCCCGCTCGATCAGGCCCTGGACCGCGTCGGTATGCCCGGTGCAATTGGAGTTGCATTCCGCTGGCAGATGGGCACCATCGTGGCGTGGCTACTCGTGTCCCGCCCCATCGCGCGACGCTGGTCGCTTGCCGACCGCGAGTCGGGCGCACTCGGCGGGTTGGTCGTGCTCGCACTGGTGGTCACGGCACTGCAGGCATGGCTCGTCCTGGTGATCATCCGGCCGCCGTCTCCCTACAGGCCGCTGATCTCCGGCATCGAAGTGGCGTTCGGCGTGCTGCCGGTGACGGCACTCATGGTGTGCCTGATCTCGCTGGTGGGCAGCTGGACCAGTGCGCGGCGTCTTCGTGAGCGCGCGGCCGACCGCGAAGCAGTGCTGTCGGCCTCGGTAGTGCGCGCGGAGCTGGACGCGCTCCGCACGCGGCTGCAGCCGCACTTCCTGTTGAATGCGCTGAACACCGTGGTAGGGCTGGCGCGCCGCAACGAGGGTGAGCGCGCCGCAGATGTCGCGGTGGATCTGGGCGAGCTGCTGCGCTTCTCCCTCGTGGAATCGGGCGACGATGTCCCCTTCGACGCCGAGCGTGAGATCGTGGAACGGTATCTCGCGATCGAGCAGGCGCGGCTTGGTGACCGGCTGACGGTCCGCTGGGATGTGGATCCATGCATGCGCACGACCCGGTTTCCGGCCCTGCTCTGGCAACCGCTGGTGGAGAATGCGATTCGGCACGGCATCGCACGTCGTTCGGCACCAGGAGTGATCGTGCTGTCGGCGCGTTGCGATGGTGACATGCTGCGGCTGGTCATCGATGCAGATGGACCCGACGAACCGACGCCGTCCGTCGCAGCAGGAGAGCTCGGCGGCCTCGGATTGGGGATGTCGACGGTATCGCGCCGCTTGCAGCTCCTACACGGCGACCGCGCCGCCGTCACGCTCACGCTCCGCGACGGTGGCTCGCGCACCGAGCTCACCATGCCGCGCGCCCGCGCATGACCGCGCATACCGGCACGTCGCCATTGCGCATCGTCGTTGCCGACGACGAGCCGATCGCCGCCGAGTCACTGGCCGCGGAGCTGCGGCGCCTTGGATGCGAGGTGGTGGCGATCACGCGCGGCGGTGCGGAAGCGATTGCGGCATGCGCGAAGCTTCGGCCGGCAGCCTGCTTCACCGACGTGTCGATGCCGGGTACCGACGGACTTGCAGTGGCGCGCGCACTGCGCGAGGCAGCGGCCGGCATTCGTGTCGTGTTCGTGAGCGCGCACCCGCACTTCGCGGTGGAGGCGTACGCGGCCGACGTCGTGGACTTCGTGTTGAAGCCGCTCCGTCGCTCACGCCTGGCTGAGGCCGTCGATCGAGTGCATCGTGCACGGAGCGAGACCGACGACGGCGACCGCCTGCTCGTGCCGGAGCGCGGGGCCGTGCATCTCGTACCGATCCGTGACATCGAGTGGGTGCAGGCGGACGGATATTATCTGTGGCTGCACACGCCGCAGCGCGCGTGGATGCTCCGGGAACGCATGCACCGGCTGGAGGCGCGCCTCGAGACGGCGGGGTTTCTCCGTGTGCACCGATCCGCGATGGTGCGTCGCACGGCCGTAACCGCGCTCGACGTTTCGAACGCGGCGGAGCCCTGTGTGGTGCTGCGTTCGGGAGCCCGCACACGCGTCGCACGCGATCGTCTGCACGCCGTGCGGGCCGGCATCGGGTGAAACCGTGCCATGTAGCGCATCGTACGTTGAGGAAACATTTAACTGGACAATGATGAAATCCCCCGCGCGATTGTTCGACGCTATCACATTCAGTGCAGCCCTGCTTGCCGCCCCGGCTTTGTCATCAGCGGCCGCAGCCCAGACTCGAGCCGTGCCAGCAGATATCGCTGAAACTGTGATTCCGACCTTTCCGCACGCCAAACTTTACTCGGCGCCGGGAAATATCACACGCCCGATCATCATCATTCTCGCTGGTGCAGAAGGCGGAGACGATGCAGGACGGCGATTTGGGCCTATCCTGGCTCGGCTTGGCTACGCGGCGGTCAGCCTCCCGTACTATTCACCCAATTGGGGCAAGTTTGCGCCTCCTCCACAGTATCCGGAGTTGCCTGGAAGCTTCGTCGATATCCGTATCGACCAACTCGCGGATCTCAGGAAAACACTGACCAGCATCCCCGGGCTGGACACGAACCGAATCGCACTGTTTGGCGGATCCAAAGGATCCGAATTCGCCTTGATCGCCGCCAGCCGCTACCCGTGGATTACATCAGTCGTCGCCTACACACCGTCTGACCTTGTCTGGGAGGGTTGGGGGTTGGAAACGGTGGAGCATGAAGGCACGCGATCGTCGTTCTCGTTCGAAGGCAACGCGCTTCCGTTCATGCCGTACAAGGGATTCAGCGAAGGCCTGCTCGCGGGCGACAAGGCTGACCTGCGGGCCATCCATGAGAATGGTCGGGCCGAGCATCGCGATCGCGAAGCCAGCGCCACGATCCCCGTCGAGCGTTTCACAGGCCCGATTCTCCTGATTGCTGGTGACCAGGACAAGCTGTGGAACTCCGGACAGATGGCCCGCAATATCGCGAATCGCCGAACGGCTGCGGGTCGACCGACCGAGTTGCTCGTCTATGCAGACGCCGGACATGATCTGGCTGGCGGCTCGACGGAACTCCGCGTCGACGCACGTGGGGGTGGGTCGGCCGCGGCCAATGCGAAGGCGCGCGGCGATGCCTGGCCCAAGGTGACTGCCTTTCTCGCACGTACGCTTCGCCCCTGAAGTCAACGTCGTAGCACGAGCGTCACGCGAGTCGCCTACTTCACCTCGAAGTCCTCCGACTTCGTTTCCTTGCCGTTGTACATGATGCGCACGTGATACTTGCCCGGCGCCCACGCCGCTGCATGACGGAACACAGTGCGCGCCTTCTCGCCCGTGACGACGGTGCGTGTCTCCTCGTGCATGACCTGATCGTTGTCGTCCTTCGTCCAGCGTACGACGACCTGCTTGCCCGACTCGTTGGCGTCCGTCTCCATCACCGCATAGATGGTGTCGCCGGTGCGAAAGTCCGTCATGTCTTCCACGACGCTGCTGTCGGTCTTGAGCGCGCGCCCAAGATGAAGCTCCTCGATGTCGATCTCGTCGCCCGCCGGCGTCGTGCCGCTCGCCGCAGCGGAGGCGTTCGCTGCAGAGTCCGCAGCGACAGCGCTGTCGCGTCCGTCGTTTTCGTCGCCCCCGCAGGCGGTGAGGAGCAGCAGGGCGAACGCGGAGCCCAAGGTCGTTTGGTGAGCGCAAGAGGAGTGGCGCATGCGAAGTCTCCTTGAATAGGACGATCAGGGTGATCCATGCCTGACTTGTCCCGTCAGGTGTGGTCGGCACCTGCAACAACCGTGCGCTACTGCTGCTGCGTTCGGACAGTATGTTGAGCGGTATGAGCGACCTTCTGACCGCACTCCGGCTGGCCCTGGGCGACCGCTTCCGCACCGAGCGTGAACTCCCCGGCGGGGGCATGAGTCGCGTCTTCGTGGCCGAGGAGCTGGCCCTCGGACGGCGTGTGGTGCTCAAGGTACTGCCGCCGGACGCAGCGGCGACCGTCAATGCCGATCGGTTCCGACGCGAAGTGCAATTCGCGGCCAGGCTGCAGCATCCGCACGTCGTACCGGTGCTGTCGACCGGCGAGGATGCCGGAACGCTCTGGTATGCCATGCCCTACATCCAGGGGGACACGCTGCGGGCGCGCCTCGCGACAGGGGCATTCGACGTGCGGGAGGTCGTCACGTCGTGGCAGCAGATGCTCGATGCACTCGCCCACGCACATCGCGCGGGAATAGTGCACCGGGACATGAAGCCTGAGAACGTGATGGTCAACGGCCGTCACGTGCTGGTCACCGACTTCGGCATCGCGAAGGCCGTCGCCTCGGCCACCGAATCCGCCGCCGCATCGGGCCTGACGGGCACGGGGTTCGTGATCGGAACACCCGCCTACATGGCACCCGAGCAGGCGACGGGCATGGAGCAGATCGACGCCCGAGCGGATATCTACTCCACGGCGCTCATCGCGTACGAGATGTTGACGGGCAAGGCGGCCTTCGGGGGCATGACGCCGCCGCAGACACTCGCCGCACAGGTGCAACGACTCCCACCGTCTCCGCGCACGCTGCGGACAAGCGTCTCGCCTGAACTCGACGCGCTGCTGATGCAGTGTCTCGCCAAGGACCCGGCAGATCGACCGGAAACGGCGGAGGCCGTGCTGCAGGCGCTCGAGCGCATCGAACGTGGAGACGGTGCGCCGCCACACCCTTCGCCATTACCGGCACGCCCGGGTGCGCGACGGTTCGCACTCCCCGCTACGGCGCTCATTACAGCGTCGGTGCTGCTCGCGCTGTGGATCAAGCGGGACAAGGGCGCGGCGAGCAACGTCCCACGCGATCTCGTCGTGGTCGCGTCGTTCACGCACGAGGCGCGTGATTCGTCGGTGGCTCGTGCGCTCAGTGAAGCGTTTCGGATCGACCTGCAGCAGTCGCCACGTCTTCGGGTGGCCGAGCCACAGCTTGTACGCACCACCCTGCAGTCCATGCGCCTCGATCCCAAGGCGACTATCACCGACAGCATCGCTCAGATCCTTGGCGTTCGTGTCGGCGCGAAAGCATTCGTGACCGGGGCCTTGTCTTCGCTCGGTACCGGCTACGTGATCACGGCGCGCCTCGTGAGTGTGAAGGACGGAAACGAAGTGGCCGCTCTCCGCGAAACAGCGGTGAGCGCGTCGGCATTGCTCGATGCGACTGATCGATTGTCCAAGGCACTGCGGGAAAAGGCTGGTGAGTCGGTGGCGTCGCTGCGCGCGAGCCCGGCGTTGCCTGCGGCAACGACAGCGTCGTTGGAAGCGCTCGAGCATTACGCGGCGGGTGTGAACCAGATGCGCGAGGGCAGCCAGCTCGCCGCCTTGGCGGAGTACGAGAAGGCGGTCGCCATCGACAGCATGTTTGCCAGCGCGTGGTCGGGCATCGGCACCGCGCTCGCCAACATCGGGATGCGGCCTGGCGACCGGCAACGTGCTGCCGCACGCGCGTATGCCTTGCGCGCCAAGTTGCCTGAGCTCGAACGCCTGCGCATCGAGTCGCGGTACCACTCGGCGCGCGGTGAGGTGAACGAGGAGATCGCCTCACTCCGCAAGATCATCGAGATCGAGCCGGCTTCCTATGCACCGCTCAACAACCTGGGCCGCCTCATGCTCGGCAGGCTGCAGTATGCGGCGGCCGAGAGCCTGCTCAAGGCAGCAGTCCGGGTGCAGCCCGCATCGTTTACGCCGGTGGACATGCTTTATTCGCTCGCCATCGAAACTGGAAACGACGCGCTACTCGATTCGCTCCGGCGAGCGATGCCGACTGGGCCGTCACGTACACGGTATCGGGTGGCGCTCAATGAGTACGAGCAGGTGCACCGTGCCAACTACGCGGAGTATTCGCGGCAGCTCGATAG
>DASQZA010000127.1:0-7370 GCA_035638935.1 Gemmatimonas sp.
GTCGAAGTGCCGCAGCTCCGCGATCTCGTCGCCCCAGAATTCCAGTCGTACCGGCTCGGCCATGCCGAACGAGTAGATGTCGAAGATGCCGCCCCGCACCGAGAACTGCGCCACATCCTCCACCATCGGCACGCGCTCGAATCCGATCGACTCGAGATGCTGTGCGAGCGCTTCGGGGCGGCGTTCGTCACCCTTCCGCAGTTCGAGTCGCGCACCGGCCAGCGCTTTCGGCAGCGGCGTGCGTTCGAGCACCGCGCGCGCCGTGGTGAGCAACAGCCGTACTCCGCTGCCACCAAGTTGCGCGAGCGTCTCGACCCGTTCGCCCGCGACTTCGGCGTGCGGCTCGACTTCCCCGAAGCCCTCACGGGGCGGGTAGAGCGCGACCGGAATGTCGTCGACGAGCGCGTTCAGGTCGGCGAGCCAGCGCTCCGCTTCGGAGAGCTGGTCGGCCACCAGCACGATGAGCCGCTGCGGCAATGCGCGGGCGAGCGCGGCCACGAACACGGCGTCGCTCGATCCCGCGAGACCGCCGACGCGAAGGCTTTGACCAGCGGTCGGGAGTTCGCGTGTGACGCGCGAAAATGCAGGAAGCGCCTCGACAGCGTCGAGGAGACGTGGTAGACCCATGCGTGAAACCTAGGCAGCGCGAGAGGACGGTACCTGTTTCGCTCTTGATTTTGCAGGCCGGTCGGCTGCACTCGCTCCGCGCTCGCGCGAGAACCACGCCTCGAGCAACAGCAGCAGCAGCGCAAGTGCGACGAGCGGCGGAATGAGGGTTCGGCCGATGGCGTTGTCGAGCACGCGCGTCCGCCACCGCGCCGCGTCGGTTTCCGCCGAAATACTGCGCCCGCTGAGGCGAGCCATCATGCCGCCGTTTGCGTCGGAAGACGATGCGAGGTCGGACTCCGCCGGCTCCGGGTTCACGACGAGGGCACCGGTGCGCACGCCGTCGCGTCGTGTGTAGTACACGCCCGGTAGGTTGGGCACGGTCAACCGGTCACCGGAGAGTTCGAGCAGCGAACCATCGGGCCGCTCCAGCGCGGTGCTGCTTGCGAAGCCGGAAAGTGACTGGCCCGGGTGCGCCTCGATCAGCATTCCATCGGTTCCGAGTCGACGCGACAGCACGTCGAGCAACCACGGCACGAAGCCGGCACGCACCGGGAGGTCGGTCGCGTCGGGTTCCAGCGGCGAGGCCACCAGAACGTAGTCCGGCCCGGCGACCGCCCACGGTGCACCCCCGGCCATCACGAGCGTGTCGCTCGCCGCCGATGCGGCGTTGCCGGGCGAGCGCATCAGTGGGTAGCGCAACCGCACGGGCACCTCGTTCAATGCGCTGTCCGAACGCGTGAGCACGAGGTCGCGCGCGATTGCGCCAAAGCGCCATGGAATACCCAGACGTGCGAGCGTTCGGTTCGCTTCGCCCACGCGCACGGGATCCGACGGTGCGGCGAGCAGCACCGGCCCGCGCAACCCCGCGGCGTCGGCACCAGAAACAGTCACGGTGCCCGGGGATCCTTCGGCACCACGCGCGAGTCGTTTCTCTTCGAGCAAGGTCGCCAGTGCGGCCGAAAGGAATACACCGGCCTCCGCGCGCACGGCGACTGTAGGCGGAGGCGCAACGCGCACGGCAAACCAGCGCACGTCGTCGCCGCGCAGTTCATCGCTATCGAGCTCCACGCTGCCACGCACCCATCCGGTCGCGCTGCTCCCGAGTCGCTGCGCAAGCCGGGTCGGTGTTGAAACCGGAGCCGCGCCTGCCGTTCCGCGCGCGACCGTTCGTCCGTCCAGCGTGACACGCCATGCGGCCGAATCGGGAGCGGCGATGGCGAACGTCACGTTGCCCGTTGGGGTCCAACGCGCGGGCTCGCTCGCAGCCGCGACGACGGCATGGTTGCGGAGCGAGCCGTGCGGACGGAGCAACGCGACGAGTGGCACCTCACCCAGGGCCACGGCGCTGTCGGAAGCGCTCGCGAAGCTGTTGATCTGCCCGTCGCTCACCAGCGCAACCACACGCGCTCGCGGTGCGCCGCTCGCCGTGAGTGCAGCGGCTCTGCGCGTGGCGGCGCCGAGGTCTCCGCGGCCGCCAAGGGGTACAATAGCATCGACCGCAGCGAGCAGCGCGGATATCGGCCCGCCTGTGACTCGGCCGTCGGCCGTCACGACCCACGCTCGGTCGCCGGCGCCCAGATCACCAAGCAACGCGCGCGCATCACCGCGCAGGTCGTCCAGCACTGCACGGCCATCGATCACGCGCCCGCTGCTCATCGAGTTGTCGACCACGATGGCAATTGCGACCGGCGCATGTCCGATTCCGGCAAGTCGCGCGATCGGCCGCGCGGCGGCGAATGCGAGCGCGAGGACGGCCAGGATGCGCAGCAGCAGGAGAAGCCGATGCCGCAGCCTCATCTCCTGACTGTGCTCCTGCTCCATGCGCGTGAGATAGCGCACTGCCGGAAAGTCGACGGTGCGCGCGACGCGGCGGCGCAGCAGGTGCACGAGCAGCGGCACGCCGGCGAGGACTGCCAATCCCAGCAGCGCAGGTGCGAGAAATCCCACTAGGGCAACTCCACTAGATCACGGCTCCACGTCCATTGGATCCCACGAGCAACCGGAGCGGACGGCCGAACGGCTCATCCGTCGGCGCGACAGCGAAGCGTGTGCCCGCGCTGCCGAGCAGTGCCCGCCACTCCGCGACGGCGTCGCGCACCGTCGCCTGATAGCTCTCGCGGACGTCGCCAGGGGACGCCGGTAGCTGGAGGCGCGACTCCGGGTCGCGATACAACGCTTCGCCCGCGTCGGGAAAGTCGCGCTCCGCCGGGTCCATGACCTGGATGACCAATACCTCGTGACCACGGGCGCGGAGCGTGCGTGCGGCGTCCGCCACAGGCTGCGGATCGACCAGCAGGTCGGACAGCAGCACCACGAATCCGGGACGTCGCACGATGCGACCAGCCTGCATCAACGCACCCGCAACGTCGGATGCGTCACCGCCGCCATCCTCGTCGAACGCGGCAACGAGTCGACGCCACTGGGCGCGCTGGGCACGGGGTGGAATGACGTTGCGCAACCCCGCGTCGAAGCGCACGAGTCCCACGGCGTCGCGCTGCCGGATGAGCAGCAGCGCAATGGCGGCGGCAAGACGTTCGGCGTATGCGAGCTTGGAGAGACGGGCCGGGCTCCCGCTCCACGCCATGGAGCGGCTCACGTCGAGCACGACGACGGCGCGCGCATTGGTCTCTTCCTCGAACTGCTTCACGACCCAGCGGTCGGCGCGCGCCGCGATCCGCCAGTCGAGGTATCGCAGGTCGTCACCCGGCTGGTAGGGGCGATGCTCCGCGAATTCGACGCTGAAGCCCTTGCGCGGGGAGCGGTGCAGGCCGGTGATGAAGCCGTCGACGATCCAACGGGCCACCAGTTCCAGGTGTCCGAGTGCGGCGAGGACGGCGGGGTCGAGCTGATCGGCGCGGGTGGCGGACATCCACCTAAAGTGATGGAGTGTCGCGCTTCCGACCACCGTCGCGTGCCCGGACGCACCGAAACGGGGCGGATCGGGGCCCAGTGTTGCTCACAGCCGGGGCCGCGAACCGACTATCTTTCCATGCTGTCCGCGTTCCGTCCATTCAGCCCGGTCATCCGTTGCAGCTCAGCCACATCCGCAACTTCTGCATTGTCGCCCACATCGACCATGGAAAGTCGACGCTTGCCGACCGTCTGATCGAGACCACCGGCACGCTGCAGAAACGTGAAATGAAGTCGCAGGTGCTCGACACGCTCGACCTCGAGCGTGAGCGTGGCATCACGATCAAGCTCAACGCCGTGCGCATGACGTATGCAGCCAGGGACGGCCAGAGCTATGAACTCAACCTGATCGACACCCCGGGCCACGTCGACTTTACGTATGAAGTGTCGCGATCGCTCGCCGCGTGCGAGGGTGCGATTCTCGTGGTCGACGCCTCCCAGGGCATTCAGGCGCAGACCCTGTCGAATCTGTTTCTGGCCATGGACGCCGGTCTGGAAATCATCCCGGTGCTCAACAAGATCGATCTGCCAGGCGCAGAGCCGGAGCGGCGCCGCCAGGAGATCGTCGACCTGATCGGATGCATGCCGGAAGACGTGCTGCAGGTCAGCGCGAAGGAAGGCGTGGGCGTACCGGAGCTGCTCGAGCGCATCGTCGAGATCGTGCCTATGCCACGCGGCAACCCGGCCGGCCCGCTGCGCGCACTGATCTTCGATTCCTACTACGACAAATACCGCGGCGCCATCCCGAGCATCCGCGTCGTCGATGGCGAAATCCGGAAAGGCACCAAGATCACCTTTGGCGCGTCGGACAACGTGTACGAAGTGGACGAAGTCGGCACGCTGCAGCTGCGGCAGGTCAAGACGGATGTCCTGCAGGCCGGCGAGGTAGGTTACGTGGTGGCGAGCGTGCGCTCGGTGAGCGAGACGCGCGCGGGCGACACGATCTTCGATCAGAACAACCGCGCGACCGAGGCGCTGCCCGGCTACCAGGAAGTGCGCAGCTTCGTGTTCGCCGGCATGTACCCGAGCGATACGCAGCAGTACGAACTGCTCCGCGATGCGCTCGAGAAGATGAAGCTCAACGACGCCTCGCTGCAGTACGAGCCGGAGACGTCGACCGCCCTGGGCTTCGGCTTCCGTTGCGGCTTTCTCGGCCTGCTGCACATGGAGATCGTGCAGGAACGGCTCGAGCGCGAGTACAATCTCGACCTCGTCACGACGGTGCCGAGCGTGGAGTACAAGGTGTATCTCACCGACGGCGAGATGACCGTCATCGAGAATCCGGCAAAGATGCCGGCACCGGTACTCATCGACCGGGTCGAGGAACCGTACGTCAAGGCGCGCATCATGTGCCCCAGCGATTACATCGGGCCGATCATGACGCTAGGCACGGAGCGGCGCGGCATCTACAAGAACATGAGCTACCTTGACACCACGCGTGTCGAACTCGATTGGGAGTTTCCGCTCGGCGAAATCATCCTCGACTTCTTCGACAAGATGAAGACGGTGAGCCGCGGCTACGCATCGCTCGACTACGAGATGCTCGAGTATCGCACGAGCGACCTGGTGCGGCTCGATATGCTGATCAACGGCGATGCGATCGACGCGTTCTCCGTGATCGTGCACAAGGACAAGGCCTACGAGTGGGGCCGGAAGGTCGCCGAGAAGCTCAAGGAGCTGATTCCACGCCAGCTGTTCGAGGTGATCATACAGGCGACCATCGGTGCCAAGGTGATCGCGCGTGAAACCGTGAAGGCGTTGCGCAAGGACGTGCTCGCGAAGTGCTACGGCGGTGACATCTCGCGCAAGCGCAAGCTCCTCGAGAAGCAAAAGGAAGGCAAGAAACGCATGAAGCAGGTGGGCAGCGTCGAGATCCCCCAGGAAGCGTTCCTGGCCGTGCTGCAGGTCGACTAGCACGCGCGCCGCTCCGTGTTCGCCGTCCTGCAGACCGCCTTCCTCGGCGACACGGTTCTCACGACGCCCCTGATTGCGGCCCTCGCGCGCCGGGGGCCAGTGCACGTGGTCACGACGCCCGCGGCAGCGCCATTGCTGGCGAACAATCCGGCAGTCGCGAGCGTGATCGTGTTCGACAAGCGCGGCGGGGATGCGGGCATCGCCGGAGTGCGGCGCGTCGCGAGCCGGCTTCGCGCGACGGGGGCCACGACGGCCATTCTGGCGCAGGGGTCCTTGCGAACGGCGGCGCTGTCGCGCCTCGCGGGCATTCCGCGTCGCATCGGTTTCGCGTCGTCACCCGGCCGTGTGCTGTACACCGCACGCATCGAATACCGGCGTGACCTGCACCATGCGGGGCGGCTGCTGATGCTCGACCCGGATTTCACCGCGGGCACCGCACTGCCGTCGGGTGCGGCGCTGCGGCCATCGCTCTACCCGGGCGCGGGCGATGCGGCAGCCGTTCGTGCGCTGCTGCATGGCGCAGGAATACCGGACGATGCACCCTTGGTCGCGCTCGCGCCGGGGAGCGTCTGGGCGACCAAACGCTGGCCGTCGTACGATGCGCTGGCGCAACGGCTCGCGACGCTCGCGCGCACTCGCGATGCACGGATCGTGGTGCTGGGAGGGAGTGGTGACGCACCGCTCGCCGCCGCCATTTCGGCCGCGTTGACGACGATGGATCGCCCCGCGGCGCTCGACGCCACGGGCAAGCTGTCGCTGCTCGCATCCGCGGCGCTCATCGGGCGCGCCCGCGTGCTGGTGACCAACGATTCGGCTCCGCTGCATCTGGCGTCGGCGATGAACACGCCCACGGTCGCGCTGTTCGGCCCGACGGTGCCAGCGTTCGGATTCGGTCCGCTGGCCGATTCGGCGGCGGTGCTCGGGCACGATGCACTGTCCTGTCGACCGTGCGATGCGCATGGACCAAAGCAGTGCCCCCTCGGCCACTGGCGATGCATGCGCGAGCTGAGTGAGATCGCCGTGGGCGACGCCGTGGAACGCATTGCCGCACTGCCGTAGACTATTCTTCCCCATGCCCCCTCACCAATTCATCGTCGGCGTCGATCTCGGCGGCACCAACATCGTCGTCGGCGCGATGTCGTCGGACGGCACGCAACAGTACGGCATGCACAGCCAGCCGACGCGGCCGGAGGGCGGCGCCGATGATGTGATCGCGCGAATGGCTGGCATGGTAGACACCACCATCGAAGCGACGATGCGCGAGACGGGTGCAGAGCGCGACGCCTTCCGCGGGGTCGGCATCGGCGCCCCGGGGCCGCTCGATCGTGAGCGCGGCGTCGTGCTGCTGACGCCCAATCTCGGGTGGCGCGACATACCGTTGCGCGACCGCATGTCGGCGCTCACCGGCTTGCCGGCGACGCTTGACAACGACGCGAATTGCGCGACGTATGGTGAGTGGTGGATCGGCGCCGCGCGCGGGGCGCGCAACGTGATCGGCATGACGATCGGCACCGGCATTGGTGGCGGAATCATCTTCGACGGCAGGCTCTATCATGGTGCAAGCGATGTGGCCGGCGAAATCGGGCACACCACGATCGACCAGTCGGGACGTCGTTGCGGGTGCGGCAACTACGGCTGTCTCGAGGCGTACGCGTCGGGGCCTGCGATCGCGGAACGTGCACGTGAAGCGCTCGCATACGAGCAGGCGTCGATCCTGACCGAGATGGTCGATGGCGACGTTTCGCGCATCACGGCGCAAACCGTGTACGAGGCAGCGTCGGAAGGCGACTCGATCGCGCGCGAAGTCGTGCGCGATACCGCCCGTTTTCTCGGGACCGGGATCGCGAACCTGCTCAACATCTTCAATCCTGACGTCGTCGTCATCGCCGGCGGGGTCACCCAGGCAGGCGACGCGCTCTTTGCACCATTGCGCGCGG
>DASQZA010000128.1:0-14128 GCA_035638935.1 Gemmatimonas sp.
TTGCAGGCCCACTGCCGGTCCTCGCACCAGCAACAGACTCGCGATGACCGCCAGCAGCAGCGCCCATGCGGCCCAGTACAGCTTGAACCAGATGAAGCCCCGCATGAACGGGCCAAAGCCATTCATGTCGGAGTATATCCAGCCCGGGTCGGCGCCATAGATCAGCAGATGGTGGTAGATGCCGACCTTGTCCGCGACCACCGTGAGCGCAAAGGCCATCAGCACGACGACGTGACCGAGGTACTTCTGGTTCACGATGACGTGGATCGTCATGCCAAGCGCGGCGAGCAGGATGTAGCCAGCGAGATTGATTCCGAAGAGGATTCTGAAGTAGAGCCCGAGCTCGAAGTCGTAGTAGCCGTGAAAGATCTGCAACAGCATACCGGCAGCGGTGAATGCGGCTTGCAGCGCGGTCAGCATGACGACGAGCGCCAGGAACCGTCCGGCCAATAAGGTGCCTTCCGGCACCGGAGCCGCATCGGCAATCTCCGCCACCCCCGCGTCGCGGTCCTTCCACACCAGTTCTCCGGCGTAGACCGCAATCAGAAGGAAGATCACCGGGCCGACGCGGTTACTCAGCACCGTTTTCGCGACCAGACTGGTGAGCGGCCAGGTGGAAGATTCGAACAGGGTTTCGCCCACGTTCCAACCCCAGAGCAGCGCGAGACCCGACGCGCCCAGCAGGGCGACCAGAAACGTTCGGGTCGTGGCAATCTCTTCGAGTGCGTTGCGGGCAACGGCGAGCGTTTGCCAGATCACCGTCTTCCGGTCGAATACGCCCGCGACGCGTGGCACTGTCACCGCTCTCGCAGTCTCGGTCGATTCGGCTGCGACGGATTGCGCTCCGCTGCTTCGGCGAGCCTTTCGTTCGCTGTTCCCTACCCCGTGCGCAAATCGGAACGTCTTGTAGATCGCACCGAGAATCCCGGCTGCCACCGCGAACCAGAACAACCGATTCAGCACCAGTGCCAGCGGAAATCCGATGAGCTCACTATTTCGCTCACTCGTCGACCAGTACCGGCTCACGCCCATGAGCGCGCTGATGCCAAGCGGATCGCGCAGGGCCGCCAGCCACGGGTTCTCGATCGGGCTCCCATTCGCAATGATCATCATGTTCACGATGATGAACGCGATCGCCGTCAGGTACACCGGGATGCTTTTCCTCGTACGCATCGCAATCGCGAAGAGCAGCGCACCGCCCAGGAACACATTCGGCAGCAGGAACAGCAGAAACGGCTGCACGTACGCCAGCGGCTCGAACGCGCCGACATCCTCGGCGTTCCGATTCAACAGCGTGGATACCACGAGGCCGGCCGGTATCATCATCAGCACGGCCGCGTTGATCGCAAGCGCTGCGAGGAACCGGCCACCGAGATACTCGGCCTTTTGGACCGGCGACGTGTAGAGCAGCGCGTCCATGGAGGCGTCCACATCGCGCAGAGCCGCGTCTGAGAAGAGCGCGCCAGTGACCAGGATGCCGAACAAGCCGAGCATCACGGAGAGAAACGACACCCCTTGCGGTGCGTTGACGTGCACCCCAGGTCCGGGATCGGAACCTGCGATCAGCGCGAAGCTCAGCGCGAACACGATCACGCCGTACGCCCATGTCGCCGGGCGCCGCATCGTGTACCCGGCCTCGAACAGGAACACCTCGCGGAATCTCACGCGACGGTCTCGGCTGCCATGACGCGTCCGTCGTGATGTCCCGTCATGACGCTGAAGTAGACATCCTTGAGATCGGGTTCGACGGGTTCGAAGCCTGGCCCGGGTGATGCCTCACCGTACACATGCACGATGGTGCGGCCCGCGAGCAGCTTGGTCGAGATCACCGGCAGTTCGCGCTCGACGGCCGGCAGCTCCTCGCGCGTCACAGTCTTTCTCCAGATGCGCCCGCGCAGGCTATCGACCGCGCGGGTCGGCTCTCCATCCAGCAGGATCTCGCCTCGATTGATGATCGCCATGCGGTTGCACAGCTCCTCGACGTCTTCGACGATGTGCGTCGAGAGGATGACGGCGCTCGCCTCACCGATCGCGCCGAGCAGGTTGAGGAACCGCACCCGTTCCGCGGGATCCAGTCCGGCCGTCGGTTCATCGACGATGATCAGCTTCGGGTTGCCGAGCAGGGCAACGGCCACACCAAGACGCTGTCGCATGCCGCCGGAGAACGTGCCGACTTTCTGCCCGCGTACCTCCCACAAGTTGACCTGGCGCAGTAATGACTCGACGACGTCACGCCGCACACCCGACTCGGTGATGCCCTTCAGCACCGCAAAGTGTTCGAGCAGCCGCTCGGCTTTCACCTTCGGGTAGAAACCGAACGACTGCGGCAGGTAGCCCAGCGACTGTCGCACCACATCCTTTTGCCCCAGCACGTCGAGGTCGCCCAGGTAAACCGATCCTTCATCGGGCTCCTGCAGTGTGGCGATGATCCGCATGAGCGTGGACTTGCCCGCGCCGTTGGGGCCGAGCAGGCCGAACATGCCTTTCGGGATGACGAGGGAGACGTCCTTCAGCGCCTGCGTGCCGTTCGGGTATCGCTTGGACAGGTTGCGAATGACGAGCTGCATGGATCGGAAAAGAGGGGGAGGAGCACGCGGCGGAACCGCGGGCGTGGTGCTCATGCACAGAAGGGGCGCGGCACGTTACTGTCAAGTGCTTTGCGCTACAAAGCATAAGACGCACGACTTGCCCTCAGATTTCGAATCTCCGTCGGCACGTTGGTGTCTTGGCGGCGGCTGCAGGCTCCGCTACCAGAGAGCTCTTACCCAGCCACGCGCTGCGCCGTAAGCTGCCGCGGCCCTCAACCGGACACGACTATCTCGAGCACGCGCACCCGTTCACTGCATCAGGTCCTCGGCGTCGCCTTCGGGCTCGCAGTGCTGGTCGGCAACACGATCGGCGTCGGCATCCTTCGTACTGCCGGTGAAATTGCGGGAAAGCTGCCGAGCCCCGGGTGGTTTCTCGCGGTGTTTGCGATCGGCGGCGTATATGCGCTGCTTGGTGCGATGTCACTGGCGGAGCCCGGCGCGATGATCCGCCGTTCGGGTGGTCAGTATCCGATCGTGCACCGTGCACTGGGTGCGTACCCCGGCTTCGTGGTCGGATGGAGCGATTGGCTCTCCACGTCTGCTGCAAGTGCGCTCGGGGCAATCGTGTTTGCCGAGTACGCACTGCCACTGGTGCCGGGAATTCCGGGCGGGACGACGGCAATTGCCACGACGCTGATGCTCCTGTTCGGCCTGCTCCAGTGGCGCGGCGTGAAGAGTGGTGACGTCGCGCAGCAGATGCTCACGGCCGGCAAGGCGGTGGCGTTCGGTGCGCTGGTCATCGCCTGCTTCATCCTCGCGGTTCCGGATCGCGCGGCGACCGCACCTCGGATGCTTCCCGCTGGTACGGCCTTCATCGCCGCGCTGGTGCTCGCGCTGCAGTCGGTCATCTACACATACGACGGATGGTCGGCGCCCTTGTACTTCGGTGAGGAAACGGTGGACGCAGGCCGCGCGGTTCCACGCGCAATGATACTTGGCGTGCTCGTGGTCACTGTGATCTACGTGTTGCTCAGTGTAGGCCAGCTGCGCGTGCTCGGCGTGAATGCGATGGCGGGTGATCCCTTCGCGGCGGCAAGCACGGGGTCGGCCCTCTTCGGTGCACGAGGCGACCTGATCATCCGCCTCCTGGTACTCGGTTCGATCCTGGGCTCGGTGAACGCGTTGGTCATGATGCAGTCGCGCATTCCACTGGCGATGTCCCGCGACCTGTTGATGCCCGCCCCATTCGGAGCGGTCAACGCAGGCGGAACGCCGACGGTCGCGCATTGGTCTTCGATCGGCATCGCAATCGGGTTCATCGTCACGGGCACGTTCAATTCAGTGCTCGCATTCGCGGCGTTCTTCTTCGTCGCAAATTACGTGCTGTCGTTCACGGCGGTGTTCGCGTTGCGTAGGAAGGAACCGGACACACCGCGACCGTATCGCGTTCCGGGTTTTCCGTATACGACGGGGCTCGTGCTTGTGGGTTCGGTCGCGTTCCTGATCGGCGCGCTGCTGAGCGACCGGACCAACTCGTTGCGATCGGTGGTCGTGCTCGCGGTGAGCTACCCGGTATACGCGCTGTTCGTACGGAACCGACGCACCGCTGCGGGCTAGGACTGGGGGAACGGCAACTGCAGCAGCATGCGTGCGGACACCGCGGTAGTTCGCCGATAATTGCATATGTTCGCAGCGAACGGTGCGGCAGCGGGTTTTTACAGCCTCACGCGGAGATCGGCCACATTCGACTGCGTACGGTGCAGCGGCGGGTTTCTACCGCCTCACGCGGAGGCGCGGAGAACTGCCAAGAGAGCCGCGGAGGTTCGTCATCCGGCCGGGCCGGTGCAGTTCACTCTTTTCAATGGTGGGGTCCGTCGCAGGGCACGGAACCATCACTAAGAAAAAGTCGCCACACCGATTTAGCAGCCTTGAACCTCCGCGGCTCGTTTGCAGTTCTCCGCGCCTCCGCGTGAGGCGGTAGAAACCCGCGGCTGCACCGTACGCGGTTCACAGTTCGCACAAGAACCACATCGAGACACACGCGTCATCCTGCACTTCGCATCTGGGATTCGATGAACATCTGAGCGGCCTCAGGCCGTCTGATCTCCGTCCACTGCAAATGCGCATATCGCGGATCGTCGCGCAATGCTGCGAACTTGCGCCGGTTTTTCGCGAACGTCGACACCGACCAGAGCAGGATCGAGTCGTGGCTCAGAAACGCCGCGCGGAATGTCTCCACGTTGCCATGCGACAAGGTTGTGCGCTGCGCAATGCGGCGCAGCGTGCGCACAAAGACCCGCGGGAATACCGTCCGCCTGTTGTAGTTGAGCCACACGATGTGCGTGGCGCGGGGCCACAGGATATCTCGCACCGAGCTGTAGTTGCCGTCCGCAACCCAGCATTCGCCCTGAGTGGCCTGCCGGACCGCGTCTTCGAACGGCGCAAGCGGTACAGGAGTCCAGCCCGGGCCCCAGTACAACCGATCGAGCTCGACGTAGGAGCACTGCATCGCGCTGGCCAACGCCGTGGCGAACGTGGACTTCCCCGATCCCGATGTTCCGACCACGACGACACGCATGTACGAACACCCGGAGCATCGGAGTAGTCGAGCGGACGATCAGCTCCCAGGTTGCAGCGACGCGACCAGGCGGCGGGTGTCCAAGTTACAGGAGCCACGATCCACGCGCACGCCTGCGGCCGTCCATGTCGCGTAGCCCGTCCGCTGTACTTCCACCGTATAGGTGCCACTTGGCCCGTACGCCTGACGCGAGAGCATTACCGCCGGATCCGACGTGGAGTACTCGGCAGGCCGAAGCGAGTCGACCAGCGTCGCGCTGCGAATCGTTCCACGGGCCTCGGATGCGAGCGGCGCGCCGGTGCGCGCATCGCGGATCTCCACGACGATGACCGGATACATCGGTTGAATGCAATCGACCGAACCCATGATGCCACACGCGGACAGCGCGAGTGCACCGCTACCCGCAATCATCGTTCGGACAATGACATTCATTCCCGTATCCTCGTGAAATGATTGCGTGCACGCGCTTCACCGGATGCGATCGTCACCGAGATCGGCGCCGACCAGGTGCCGCTACTTCGACGAAAGTCCACCAGACGGTGCGCCCGCTGAATTCCTCGATCACGCGCGTCGAGCACCTCCGCGACGAACGGATGAAAGAAACCGCGGCCCGTAGCTACCGGCAACGTCGAGCCACCTCAGATGAAGAATGAGTAACGGTAGAGCAGAGCCACCATTAGAGCGGCATCGCGTTCGCAATTCTGCGCCGCCGGCCAAACGACGCTGGTCACGCTTGACGTGGCGCCCGCCCTCGTCTACTCTTTGACACAAAGTACTTGACGGAACGAAACCGGACTGACGTCCGATACCCTGGGAGAACGAGGAGTGTGACATGCACGATGTCCGGGAGTGGAAGCGCACGACGGTTGGCAGCGCTGCGCTCCTGATGGCCCTCATCGCCGGTGCCTGTGCCCCGGCGACGTTCGACGTGCGCGAGAACCTGAGTTACGACGCGTCCATCGGCTACGACGGCACGTTCGACCTCTACGAACCGCGCGCCGACAGCGGCCGAACGAACCGCCCCGCCGTGCTGGCCATCCACGGCGGTGCATGGAGAGGCGGAGACAAGGCGTGGGGCGAGCAGTTTGCCGACGAGCTGTGCCCGAAAGGCTACGTCGTCGTGTCGATCAACTACCGGCGCGCCGGCCAGCCCGGCACCGTGTGGCCGGCGCAGATCGAGGACGTACAGAAAGCGCTGCGCTACCTGCGCACCAATGCACGACAGCTCCGTATCGACCCCACCCGCATCGCATCGCTCGGCATGTCGGCTGGAGGTCATCTCGCGACGATGGTAGCCCTTCGGGACGATCCTTCCGGCGCGGACGGACGGGTGAGCGCTGCCGTCAATCTCGATGGCGAACATGACATGACGATGACGCCCGACAGTGTGATGAGTGACTTCGATGCAATCCTCACGACCGTGATGGGACATCCGGCACCATGGTCCGACGCCGAGCTGCGCGACATCTCCACCGTGACATTTGCGCGCGCGGACGTCTCGCTTCTCACGGTGCATGGAGCGGGCGATGACAACGTCTACGTCGCGCAGGGTGAGCGCATCACGGCTGCACTGCGGGCCGCTGGTGCCGCCCCCGAATTCGTTCGCATCGACGGCCCCGAGGGCCGGTGCCACGAAGACTGCTGGAAGGTGCCCCAGGCGAAGACCGCACTGCACCGCTTCCTCGATCGCGAGCTGTCGCACGACGGCGACCGGTTTCTTCGTTCGAGAGACGCGCAGCGGGATGCTGCGAAAGACCATGACTGATTTCGTGAAGCGCGACTCGATCGTGCGCCGGATCTGGGCCGACGGCGACATGGTGCTGCTCGTCTTCGCCGGCTCTGCCGCCGAGTTCGCGCTCAACCGCGCGGTCGACTGGCTGTTCTTCACGGGCAAGCTGCCGCGCGATCCCATCGGCCGGCTTTTCGCGACGGCTGGTCATGCGCAACACATCGTCTTCGCCGACGCTCGGACGGCGACGAGCACGCTCCAGCGCATCAACGCGATCCATCAGGCCGTCGAACGGCAACGCGGCGAACCGATTCCCGACTGGGCGCACCGCGACGTGCTGTACATGCTCATCGACTATTCCGAGCGCGCGCACGAGTTGCTCGAGCGGCCGCTGACTCCCGACGAGCAGGCGGAACTCTACGACGTGTTCCATCGTGTCGGAACTGGCCTGGCGATCCCTGACCTGCCAGCGTCGTACACGCTCTGGCGTGCGGATCGCGAGCGCCACCTGCGCGATGATCTCCTGCCGAGCGAAGGTACCGCGGCCTTGTACGCGCAGTACCGCAACCAGCTGGGTGCCTGGCGCTATCAGGTGCTGTTGTGGACCCAGGCGCTGCTGGCTCCCGCGCACGTGCGTGGCCTGCTGAAATTGGAGACGGCCGAGTGGCTACGGCCGTTGCTGCAGGCGTATCTCGCAATGGTGCTCGTGGGATTGCGCTCGACGATCCAGCAGCTGCTCGTTCCCGCACCGTATCTCGCGGCGGTACGCGGACTCGATCACGCCACATCGCGTGACGAGGCACCGGGCGGGTTCACCCGTCCCGCTCCACAAGGAGCGCACTGAACTCAGGCTCGGCCGCAGCAGCGCCTGCGCACGGCCCACCGGACATCAACCCGGCGGGCCACCGAAACCGACGCTGCCGCCACCCGTCTGCTCCGGCACCTGCCGCACGCGTGGCGGACGCCCGAAGTTGTATTGGTAGCCCAGGAACGCCATGCGCAGCTGTGGGTTGCGCTGCGTGAGGTTGATGGCCTTGTTGTCACCGGCGCGGACGCGGAATCGCATCGTTGCAAACGGATCGTTCACGCGCAGTACGATCGCGGCCTTGTCGCCCTTCAGCTTCTTGCGCAGCGCAAAGTTGGCCGCCTGCTGCGCGCCGAATTCGCCACGCTCGATCTTCATGGGTGACCGGTAGTTGTAGGCGGCCTGGATCGTGAAGGACTTCGTCACGTCTGCCGTGACATTCATGCGGCCGGTCCACGCCAGCGCGTCCGAGCTCGCTGCGCTCGTCGAGCCACCATCCGTCACCATCTTGAAGACGCTGAAGTTCGAGAGCACCGTGAAACGGGGCGAGAGCTTGAGCTGGCCGGTGATATCGGAGCCCCACGAGTCGCTCGTCGCGAGATTCCGGAAGCTCATCGTCTGCACCTCGCGGCCGCCGAGCGAGTCGGCGGTGTTGATGTCGATGCGGATGATGTCGGTGGTATGCCGGAAGAATGGCGAGAGCTGCAGCATGCCCTTCTTCCCGTTCTTCGTCAGCCCGAACTCGATCGCATCGGTGTACTCGGGGTTCAGGTCTGGGTTGCCGAAGAAGACATTGTCCGCGTCGAAGTACGTCGGGAACGGATTGAGCTCCTGCGTCCCGGGCCGACGTACGCGCCGTGAATAGCTCCCCTTGACTTGCGTGGACGGGTCGACGTTGTACAGCGCGACTGCGCTCGGGAAGAGGCTCAGGTAGTCGTACGGATAGCTTTGCGACGCAAGACTGAATTTCCGGTTCGCGTACTCGCCGCGAAGTCCGGCCTGCAGGTCCCACTTCTTCACGCCCTGGCTGATCACGGCATAGAGTGCGTGCACTCCCTCGTCGAACGCGAGATCGTTGCTGAGCGGACTCGGGACCCATGTGCCGGTGCCATTCGCATCGGTGGTCACCGCATACTGGCGATCGAGCCAGCGCAGGTTGCTCCGCCATCCCGCTTCGAGTTTGGTGCGCGGGCGGAAGGCCTTGAGGTAATCCGCCTGCCCCGTGAACTGGCTGGTGACGGCGTCGTTGCGATCGATGCGGCCCTCGATGTACGGCGCGCCCGACGACGACACGAGCCGTCGCTGGTCGCTGATGTCTTCGTCATCGGCGCGGTTGAACCGGAACTCCGTCGACAGCTCGTGTACCCGCGGCGTGAACGTGCGCTTGAGGGCGATGTCGTAGTCGAACATGAAGCCCTTCACGTCGAAATCCCTCGGTCGCACGAACTGGTCGAGTGTGTTCCCGGAGCCGTTGAGCATCGTGTAGGCAGTGGTCGACGCCTCACCGGAGGAGCGACGGTTGAGCATCAGTGCGTTCGAGAGCACGTCGCGGGCGGAGAGCTTGTAGTCGACCGTCAGATTGATGTTCTGCCCTTGATTCGTCGGAGTAAGCGCGAGATCCTGGCCCGTGAAGCCGATCAGGGCGTTGGCTGCATCGTAGCGTTCGCGGTCGTTGACGCCGACCACGTTGCGCCGGTCGGCAACGAGGCCCGCGGTGACGAAGTACGTCAATGGTCCGTTCTGGTACCCGATGTTGCCGCTGCCGTTGTAGCGGTCGGCCGTGGAGAACTGACCGTTCAGCGCGCCACTGAGACCCAGATCGACATTCGTCTTCAGGGCGACGTTGATGATGCCTGCCATTCCTTCGGGATCGTACTTGGCCGAAGGATTGGGGATGACTTCGATGCGGTCGATGGTGTTGGCGGGCAGGCTCTTGAGATATGACGCGAGTTGCGGCCCCCGCATCGGCGTGGGTCGCCCGTTGATCTGCACCACCACGTTCTCGTTCCCGCGCAGGCTGACCTTGCCGTCGACGTCCACCTGCACCGATGGGACGTTCTCGAGCAGTTCGCTCGCATTGGCGGCACCGGGTGCAAGATCCTTTGCGCGATACGCGTTGCGATCGGGCACCGTGACGACCGCGGCCGCTTCTTCCTTCACCGAGACGGCGTTCAGCATCGTCGCCACGGGCGCGAGCTTCGCGACACCAAGATCGACGACTGGCGTGGCGGGCGTGATCGTGATGTCCTGGATCACGGGTGCATAGCCCATGAAGACGACGCGAATGGAGAACGTGCCAGGCCTGAGTCCGACGACACGGAACGAGCCGTCGGCAGCGGCGATGGCGCCGGCGATCGTCACGGTCGACCCTTTGGGTCGCAGCGAGATGGAGGCGCGCGGAATCGGCGCGTTCGCCGTGTCGACGATCCTGCCGCGAATCTCGAACGAGGGCTGCGCCGCAGCGGGCTGACCAGCGGGCTGACCACCGGGTGCGCCGGACGCCGATGCGGGCGGTGCTGCCGACGAGCCGGCCGTTGGTCCGCCGGCTTGCGCGTCGGCAGCGATCGACGCCAGCGGGAAAGACGACGCGACGAACAAGGCGAGCAATCGAGACATGGCACTCTCCGAAAGGGGCGATCGGCACGAGCCCACAGGCCGATTCGGAGGGGCGTACGGGGGGCGGATAGGGCAGTTTCGGTCGCGGGACAGCGCGCGGCGGAGAGGGCCGAGCGCCGCCCGGAAGGGCTTAAACGCTTTACTGCAAAGTGGTTTGTACAGCCAAGTTTGCTGGTTGGCTGCTGGTTGGCTGCTGGTTGGCTGCTGGTTGGCTGCTGGTTACGGCTGGCGTCGCGCCGTCTTTATCGTCACCGGCGCCAACGGCGTGCCCCACTCCCGCTGGATCACCGTACGATCCGGATCGAGCCCGGCACGAACCGGTGTCCCCGCTGATGCCGGCACCCGCACCGTGATGCGCTGCTTGCCGCTCCCAACCCAATGTTTGGCGAAGTACAGCGGCTTGCGGACCGCTTCGCCCGGTGCGCGATCGGCGTACACCCCGATGTCGAGCAGGTCGTACATTGAGGTCTCCGTGAGTCGCCCGACGCTGTCCGCCCGTGTCTTCCGCGTCGTCACGTCGAGTGTCACCCGCCAGTCACCGTTCGCGTCCGGCTCCGCCGACACCGAATCCGTCTTGAGCTCCCAGAGCGTGATCGTTTCGAACAGGTCGGTGATCAGGTACTGCAGGGAGTCCGGCGTCACGGCGCGAAATTCACGGATCAGATCCGGCGCCGTCGCATGCGGGGGCATCGTGTCGCCGTACGCCTGCAGGAAGCGGCGCAACGCGAGGTTCACGTTCGCCTCGCCGATGGCCTCGCGCAGTGTGTACATCACGACGCCGCCCTTGAAGTAGTACAGGTGTGGCTGCGATTCGACCTCGGTCATCGGCGCTTCGATGCTTGACGCTCCTGCCCGGCCGCTCAGGTACTGTCGCATCTGGAAATCGTAGAAGTCGCGCACCATCTCCTTTCCGAACGTCTTCTCCATCACCATCATCGAGCTGTACTGCGCCAGCGTCTCGCTCACGAGGCCGACGCCCTTCACGCGTGCACCACGGAGCTGGTTCCCCCACCACTGATGTGCCGTCTCGTGCGCGATCACGAAGAACGTGCGGTCGACATCGCCGGAGTCGATGCGCGTGATGAACGCGCTGCCCTCCGAGAACGTGATGGTGTGCGGGTTCGCGCGGGCAAAGTTCGCGTAGCGCGGAAACTCGACGACCCGCAGTTCGCTGAACTGATACGGCCCGAACGCGGTCGAGTAGTACTCCAGCGACGCCTTCATGCTGTGCATGATGCGATCGACGTTGAACGTGTGTGTTGGATGGTAGTAGAGCCGGAGCGGCACGTTCTTCCATCGATCCTCCTTCACCGCGTAGCGCGCCGACAGGTACGGCGCACCGTTCATGATGGGCACGTCGGTGCGGTAATGGAAATAGTGCCGGCCCGCCTCGCGCCACTCGCGCACGAGCTTCCCGGAGGTCACGGCGATCTGGTCCCCCGCCGTCCCCATCACCACGTCCATCATCACGGGATGCGAGTTGGGTCGGTCATTCCGCATCGCCTCGTACATCGCGGAATCGCGCACTGACGGAAGGCCGTGCCGTGGCCGGAGGCCGTAGCGCTCCCGAGACTTTTCGTTCGCGATCTCGAGCGACGACCGGTAGCCGATGATCGGCAGCCAGTCGCCTTCGAAGTACGTGCCGTTCGACACGACATCGGTCGGAATGCCACTGTTCGGGAATCCGCGGGGCTCGTGCATCGCATGATACGTCATCGTCATCGAGTCGCCGGACTGCAGCGCTTGCGCGAGCGCGTAGAGGCGACGCTGGAATGCCGGCTCCTCGCGCACGATGGTCGCCGCACGTCCGAGCGCGAGGGACTCCATCCGCAAATCACGCTTCACTTCCACCAGCACGGTGTCGATCGGGCGCCCGGTGAGGTTCACGAGGGTGTACGTGCCGCGAAGGTCCACGCTGCGCCGCTCCGGATAGAGCTCGACGCGCAACGCGTTCGCGACGATGGTCGGCTGCGGCGAACCCTCGTAGCGCTTGTACGCCCGCTCGTACGCTGCGCGCGCGTCGTCGACCTCCGTGGGCGTTGCGTAGGCGTTCAACACGTTCGTGTTGTAGAAGATGAAGCCACCCGAGCCGACGATCAGCAGCACCGCGACGGCCACCGTGCGCAAGGCTGACCCCGACATGCGCTGACGCGCGAGACGCACCCGCGCACCCATCCTGCCCTCGCTGCTCCGATTCCAGAAGGCGGTGGCGACGACCACGAGCATGAGCGCCCACGTCGCCCAGTACAGTTTGAACCAGAGGAATGGGCCCGTGAACGGCCCGAAACCGCTCAGGTCGGAGTACACCCAGCCCGGATCGCCGTTGAACACGAGCAGGTTGTGCCGCAGCCCGAAGTACGACCCCGCCACCAGCGTCAACAAGTATGTCCCCACCACGAACACGTGGCCCAGGTTCTTCTGGTTGACCACCACGTGCACGGCCATCGCCAGTGCACCCACGATCAGGTACTCGACGAGGTTCATGCCGAACAGGATGCGGAAGTACAGGCCGGGCTCGAAACGGTAGTATCCCTTGACCGCCTGCAGCGCGATGCCCGAGGCCATCAATAGTGCCTGCATGCCGACCAGCACCACGACAAGCGCGATGAACCGCCCCGCCAGTGGAACCCAGTCCGGCACCGGCGTGACCGCGGCGATGTCGCCAACCCGTACGTCACGCTCCTTCCACACCAGCTCTCCCGCCACGAGCGACGTGAGCACCGTGAACATGATGGTCATGGGAATGCCCATCACTTCACCGGCAATCAAGTGCGTTACAGGCCAGGTGGACGTGTCGAACACGATGCTGCCGACATCCCAGCCGAACACGAACACGAGTACGACGGTCACCAGCGCAACGAGGATGAACACTCGGTTGCGGAGCACGTCGGCCAGCGCGTGCCGCGCCACTGCAAAGGTCTGCTCGAGGCGCGTGCGTGCGCCGAACACGCGCGAGGCGCGCGGCACGCTACCGATTGCATGGCGCACCCGTGGCCCCGTCATAACCTGACCCGCCGCCTCGGCCGGCGCACGTCGATCGCGCGCTGCACGGCGCTTCCCGCCGATCCCGGCACTGGTAAAACTGAAGCGACCATAGAGCCATACGAGCAGGCCCGCTGCGATCGTGAGCCACACAGCGCGATTGAGCAGCAGCGTACCCGGATACCCAATGAGTCGTGACTCCTGCTCCACCGGCGTCCAGAGCTTCGAGACTTTCTGCAGCGAGCCGATGCCGAACGGGTCGGCCAGGTTCTCGACGGTGTCGTTGCCGAAACCCTGGTTCACGACGATCAAATAGATGATGATGAGCCCGAGGCCGCTCAGGTACGTCGCGAGCGCCTGCCGCGTGAGCGAGGCCACGGTGAACAGCACCGCCGACGAGATGAACAGGTTCGGCAGCGTCATCATCACGAACGGCTGCACGTACTGGCCGAGCTGGAACGGTGCGAAGTTGTAGCCGTCGAGCCACGGAAACTGCGTCGCCAGGGAAATCCCGAGCGGAAGCCCGAGCAACAACAGTGCGTTGAGCAGGAAGACGGCAGCGAAGCGGCCCCCCAGATAGTCCCACTTGGTGATCGGCGCCGTGTTGAAGAGCGATTGTGACCTGGTCGCGCTGTCGCGAGTGGCCGCGTCGCCGAACAGGCCCGCGGACACGAACAGCGCGAGGAACCCCACCATGCTGGTGACTTCGGAGTACGTCTGCGGCGTGTTCATCACGCGATTGTTGGTCGGATCGCTGAACTGCACCATGGCCATCGGGCCCAGGAACAGCAGGACGATGTAGAACCACATCGCCGGGCTGCGCAGCTGGTAGCCAAGTTCGAAGCGGAAGATCGGGCCGAATTTCATGGCGAGGCGGTGGCCAGCAGTTC
>DASQZA010000129.1:0-2496 GCA_035638935.1 Gemmatimonas sp.
CCTCGACGTCACGCTGCGTGACCTCGAGAAGGTGATCTACTACAGCAACTACATCGTCATCGACCCGGGCAGCCAGGAAGCGCGTGAGCGCCAGCTGCTCGACGAGGACGAGTACCTCGACCTGCGCCAGCGCGCGAAGGCCGAGAACGATACGGCGTTCCACGCGGAAATCGGTGCACCCGCGGTGCGCGAGCTGCTCAAGCGGCTCGACGTCGACCGGGTGGCCGAAGAGCTGCGCTCGTCCGTCGTCGGGGAGACGTCGCAGCATCGCAAGAAGCAGATGCTCAAGCGCCTCAAGATCGTCGACGCCTTCCGCTTGTCCGGTGAAGGCGGAGAGATCCGCAACCGGCCGGAGTGGATGATCCTCGACGTGATCCCGGTGATTCCGCCCGACCTGCGTCCGCTCGTGCCGCTCGACGGCGGCCGCTTCGCGACATCCGATCTCAACGATCTCTATCGTCGCGTCATCAACCGCAACAACCGCCTCACCAAGCTCATCTCGCATCGCGCGCCGGAAGTCATCCTGCGCAACGAGAAGCGCATGCTGCAGGAAGCGGTCGATGCGCTGTTCGACAACGGACGTCGCTCCAAGGCCATTCGTGGCCGTGGCAAGCGTCCGCTCAAGTCGCTGTCCGACATGCTCAAGGGCAAGCAGGGCCGGTTCCGTCAGAACCTGCTCGGCAAGCGTGTGGACTACTCGGGCCGTTCGGTCATCGTCGTCGGTCCTGAGCTCAAGCTGCATCAGTGCGGCCTGCCGAAGGCCATGGCGCTGGAGCTCTTCAAGCCGTTCATCATTCACAAGCTCGTCGAGAGCGGTGAAGCGGAGACGGTGAAGCGCGCGAAGAAGATCGTCGAGCGCGAGAACGCGATGGTCTACGAGGTGCTGGAAGGCATCATCAAGGACCACCCGGTGCTGCTCAACCGCGCACCGACGCTCCATCGTCTGGGCATCCAGGCGTTCGAGCCCGTGCTCGTCGAAGGCAAGGCCATTCGTATTCACCCGCTCGTCTGCGCGGCGTTCAACGCCGACTTCGACGGTGACCAGATGGCCGTGCATGTGCCTCTCTCGTTCGAGGCACAGATCGAGGCGCGCGTGCTCATGCTGTCGGCCAACAACATCCTCAAGCCGTCGGACGGTCGTCCGGTCGCGGAGCCCAGCCAGGACATCGTGCTCGGTTGCTACGTGGCCACGAAGGCGCCCCTGGGCTTCGACGCGCTCGTCAAGGACCCGGCGCGTGTGGCGAAGCTGCAGGCATTCACGAGCATTGCCGAAGTCGAACTGGCCATCGCCAACGGCCGCGCGAGTCACTACGTCGCGGTGCGCTGGCTCGACAAGAAGGGCGACGCGCCGAAGTGGATCGTCACCACGACGGGTCGCATCCTGTTCGACGCGATCGTGCCCGCTGGTCTCGAGTTCCTGAACAAGGACATGAAGAAGAAGGCGCTCGGCGAACTCGTCTTCCAGAGCTACCGCCAGTGCGGTCTCGCGGAAACGGTGGGCCTGCTCGATCGCCTCAAGGAATTCGGCTTCCGCAATGCGACGCGCTCCGGCGTGTCCATCGGCATCGAAGACCTGCACATTCCGGCGGAGAAGGAAACGATTCTCGCGTCGGCCTCCGAGCGCGTCGACCGCTTCCAGCGGGCCTACGCGACGGGCAACATCACGAACGGTGAGCGCTACAATAAGGTCATCGACACGTGGACCCACGCCAACACGGACGTGGCCGACGCGATGATCAAGGCGTTGCGCGACTCGCAGGGCGGGTTCAACCCCGTGTTCATGATGTTCGACTCCGGCTCACGTGGTTCTCGCGACCAGATCCGTCAGCTCGCCGGCATGCGCGGCCTGATGGCGAAGCCGCAGAAGAAGCTCACCGGTGGTATCGGTGAAATCATCGAAAACCCGATCAAGTCGAACTTCCGCGAAGGCCTGTCCGTGCTCGAGTACTTCTCGTCCACGCACGGCGCGCGAAAGGGTCTGGCCGACACGGCGCTCAAGACGGCAGACGCGGGTTACCTGACGCGTCGTCTCGTGGACGTCGCGCAGGACATGACCATTCAGGAAGAGGATTGCGGGACGATCCTCGGTCTGGACACGGCGGCGCTGAAGGAAGGCGAAGATGTGATCGAGCCGTTGGCCGAGCGTCTCGTCGGCAACGTGGCGGCGGAAGACGTGATCGATCCGCTGGAACGTGACGAGGCAGGCCGTCCGCGCATCCTCGTCGAGGCGGGAACGCTCATCGACGAAGAGACGGCCGACCAGATCGAGATGTCGGGCATCGAGTCGGTGAAGATCCGCTCCGTGCTCACTTGCGAAGCGAAGCGTGGTCTGTGCCGGATGTGCTACGGCCGCAACCTCGCGACGATGGCGATGGTCGACATCGGCGAAGCGGTCGGCATCATCGCCGCGCAGTCGATCGGCGAGCCGGGCACGCAGCTCACGCTGCGCACCTTCCACATCGGTGGTGCTGCAGCACGTATCGCCGAGCAGACAGC
>DASQZA010000130.1:0-4326 GCA_035638935.1 Gemmatimonas sp.
CCCGAAGCGTAGCGCGGCGCGTAGCGCATGCGGGCCTTCTTCCGGTTCGGCTCCCAGTCCGCGATCTTCGCGCCGACGGGTGTCGTGATGACTTCCATCACCGGCATGAAATCGTAACTCGGTGTCGGCTCGTGACCGATCACCGACGGTGGACGCGGATCGCCGTACCCGCCGTTCTGCACCGACCACGCTGTTGGCCAGCCGTAGCGCACCTGTGACTCCAGCAGGTCGTCGCCCCACGTGAGGTCGTACGGGATGCGCCCGAGCGAATGCACACGCGACATCGTACGACGCGAGTACAACTCGTTGCTCACGTCGCTCGCGGGCAACATCCACAACGGTTGCGCGAGGCGGAAGATACGCGCGTTGCGCTCCGTGCGTGCACCACCGCAGGGGATCGCCCGGTACGCTGCATGTTCGGTCGGATCGAGCCACCACGTCAAGTCGGTCCACGTGCAGCGTTGTGTGGCCGGCATCGCCGCGAGCGCCTTGCCGAACGCAGCGGCAGACTCTACGTGCCTGTTGGCGTTGTGCAGCGCGAGACCCTGCAGCGCGGCGTTCCACCACGCGGTGCCCGCGCTCTGGCGCGCCGCGAGCACGGCGCTGTCGGTCTTCTGCGACTCGATCAGATAGCGCACGCGCATGCCGTTCACCCAGTCGTCTGCCGGATCGGCTGCAGCGGCACGGTTCAACAGCTCGAGCAGCTGGTCGCGTTCGAGTTTCGCATCGTTGCGCTCGGCCGGCGCGGGTACGTCACCGTTGTTGTTCCAGTAGCAGATGCGCCCGAGCGGCACTTCGCATGTCGCGTCGGCGCCGCCATTGTAGAAACGCAGTCCGATGCGGTGGTTGGCCTCGAAGACGTTCTGCTGCGTGCGCGCCTGCGCCGAAAGTCCGGCCAACGTGCGATCACTGCCGCGCAGCGGATCGGTCGAGGAGGAACCGCTGATGGCCGTCACCGGCGTCGTGTCCGGCTGCGCTCCGGTTCCCGTTCCGGTCCCGCCGGCACCGGCCTGCGCAAGCAGCGCGGACGGCGACAGTGCTGGCGCGGAGGCGGTCAGCATCACTGCGACCGTCCAGATCCTGCATCGATTCCAAGGGGTGTTGCACACGAGCGAATCTCCGGAAGAGCAGCCTTGCACGGTCTTGGGCGGGCGAGGCAGGTCGAACGATTCCGCGCCGCCCGGCAATTGCCTGGCGGCGCGGCACCGTCGCGAAGATTAACCCGCCTCGACTAGAAGGCGAACTTGACCCCCGCAGTCAGCGCCCAGTTGTGCGCAAGATTGGTGTTGGTGCGAAATCCCACGGCTTCCTGGGAGTCGAACCGGCCGATCCAATCCTTCGCCTGAACCCGCAGCGCGAACGAATTGGATACACCGATATCGAGACCTACCCCAGCCGAGTAGGCAATGTTCGACGAGCGCGTATGCACCACGCCTCTTTCGAGATCGGTCGTCATTCCACCGATGCCTGCCTGCACGAACGGCGCAAAGCCCTTCGCACGTCCACCGAGCCCACCAAGTTCGAGGCCGGCGTCATACAGATAGGTGCGCGCCGTGCCCACGTTGATGCCGCCCAGCACCGGCACGCCGATCTGCAGCTCGCCCGACGCGTAGGCCACGTTGCCGACGAGCGCGAGACGGCTACCGAGCGGCATGCTGCCCTGCACCCCGACCATCGGCGCATTCGACTTGGAGATGTCGGTGCCGAGCGGGCCATCGTACAAGGTGCCGGTGACGAGATAGCCCGCATACGGCGTGAGCGAGAGCCCAGAGCCGGCCCGGCCGGGCGCTTGGGCGTGGGCAGCGGCAGGGACGACTGCGGCGAAAGCGAGAGCTGCAAGACGGACAGAAAGACGCATGATGCCTCCGAGAGGGTTGACGGAAGCGAACAATGCATTCGTCGGGCCTCGCACCTGCGCGCGGGAGCAGCACTGTAACTAGCTGCTCCCAAACATTTTACATCTGAGTCAGTAAAAGGCCGCAAGCGCTGATGTCCCCTTCGCAGGACACCATGGACAGCCGCCGTAGGTCATCGAAACGTGGGAGGGAACGTCAGAGCTCACCTCACACAGTACCTCGGCGGCTGCCGGCAATGGGCTGTCAGTCCGGCCCGCGATCCCGCAGCACCACCGGCGGCTCGTCGCGCGACCGTGCCTTGATGTTGAGCATCTCGACGAGCACCGAGAAAGCCATCGCGACGTAGGTGTAGCCCTTCGAGATGTGCTGCCCCAATCCTTCGGCCACGAGGTTGGTGCCGATCAGCACGAGAAACGCCAGCGCGAGCATCTTGATCGTCGGATGTTTGTCGACGAACTCCGAAATTGGACGCGCGGCGAAGAGCATGACGCCGAGTGCGATGACGTTGGCCGCGATCATGATCGAGACGTCGTCCGCCATGCCGACTGCCGTGATGACCGAGTCGAGCGAGAAGACGATGTCGATCACCATGATCTGGGCGATGGTCGTCCAGAGCGACTTCGCCGCACCGGCCTTCGTCGACGCATCCGCCGACGAACCCTCGAGCTTGTCGTGGATCTCCATCGTCGCCTTGCCGATGAGGAACAGGCCACCGGCGAGGAGAATGAGATCACGTCCGGAGAAACCGCGCCCGAACAGGGTCACCACCGGCTCCGTCAGGCCCATCACCCATGTGATGGAGAGGAGCAGCAGCACGCGGGACACAAACGCACCCATGAGGCCGAACGAGCGCGCCTTCGCCTGATCCTGGACCGGCAGCTTGCTGCTCAGGATCGAGATGAAAATGATGTTGTCGATGCCGAGAACGATCTCGAGCAGGGAGAGCGTCAGCAGCGAGACCCACGCATTCGGATCGGAAAGCCAGTCCATGGAATTCGGTTGAGAGTTGTGGAACGCTGGGGTGTTCAGTGACTGCTGCCAGCTACTGCCAATAGTTGCAGCTTTTTGCTACTGCCGACAGACGGCGCCGGGTGCCGGTCGTGGCAGGTCGACGTTCGGACGAGTGTTGGTGTTGGCCACTTTCTCCACGACCGCACCGATGTATGACACGATTCGTGCCGCGTGGCGATAGTCGAGCGTACGTGGCTCATCCGTCACTGCGTGGTAGTCGCGATGCAGACCCGTGTGGAAGAACACGACCGGGATGCCGCGGCTCGCGTAATTCCAATGGTCCGAACGGCAGAACAGGGCCTCGGGATGGTTCGGGCTATCGAGCGAATAGTCGAGCTTCAAGGGCTTCGTCAACGCCGCGTTCACTTCCGAGACCCATGCACCGACTTCGCTGGACTGCCTCCGCGAGCCAATCACGGCGAGGTAGTCATCACCGCCACCCGGCACATCGCCAGCGCCACCACGACCGATCATGTCGATGTTGAGCTGCACCACGATGCTGTCGAGCGGCACGGTCGGATGTGTGACGAACCACTCCGAGCCGTTGAGGTTGATTTCTTCGCCGGTATGCCAGACGAAGAGCAACGTTCGCTTCGGGCGCACTCGCGCTGCGGCGAAGTATTCCGCGAGCTCGAGGAGCGCCATCGACCCGGACGCATCGTCGTCTGCCCCGTTGTAAATGAGGTCTTCCGAGCCCGGCCGCATGCTCGACGCGGCCACTGGCGGCCGCATGCCCTCGTGATCGCTGTGCGCTCCGAGCGCGACATACTGCGCTCGCAGGGTGCTGTCGGAACCTTGCAGCAGCGCGACCACGTTACGCGAGACCGGCCCGTTTGCCTCCGGTGAGAGCGGGACGCGCTGAAAGAAGGTGCCGCTGTCGCCTGCGGGCGTGAGCCCGAGTCGCGTGAGCTCGCGCTCGATGTAGCGGAGCGATCGTTCATGGCCCGGCGTGGCGGCGCGCCGCCCCTGCATCGAATCGTCGGCGAAGATGTACACCCGCCGACGCAGGTCGTCCGCGCTGATCTCCGGGCTCGTCGGCCGTCTGCCCTGCGCGGGGGCACCGCTGCGTTCCGGACCCGCGTTCGGCGCAGGCTGGGCCGAGCAGTCTCGCACGCATCCCGTGAGTGCAAGCAGCAGCACGAACAGGGGACGACGCAACGTGCCGGGTAGCGTACGAGGTGGTGTGAATGACATCCCCGAATGCTGTCAGCCCGTCAGTTCCCGAACAACGGGCGCCACCACGCGGCCGCAACCGGCGCCCGCCCAGGGCCCGTTCCACTATCTTCGGTCAATGTCCGAACATGCACCGCGCCCCGCGATCGTCCTCCTGTCCGGAGGACTCGACTCCACCACCGTGCTCGCCGTGGCCAAGCACAAGGGTTTCGCGCCCTATGCGATGACTTTTCGCTACGGGCAGCGCCACTCGGTAGAGATCGATGCGGCTCGACGGGTTGCCGAG
>DASQZA010000131.1:0-7148 GCA_035638935.1 Gemmatimonas sp.
CATGGTGTTCGACGTCAGCGACGCCGCATCGACCGCGGGTGCAAGCGACGTGAGCACCGGCACCGCAACCGCCCACGCGATGAGCAATCCGGTGAGCATGGCGAGGCCAACCGACAGTCCGACGAGGTGCCCTGCCCCGAACAGCGCGAGCGACCATGCGATGCTGTATCCACTCGCCGCCGTCGCGCCGAGCCGAAAGACGCCACCGAGTTCGGCCGCGATGATGCGCGTCGCTCCAAGAATGGCCAGACCCGCCGACGCAGCAGTTCCGAGCGCGACGGCGGTGAGCCCCTCCCGCGCTTCACTCGCGTCGTTTACACCCTCGCCGCGTGCACTCGAACCGACCTTGAGCACTTCGGCAGCCGCGACGCCTTCCGGATATGGCAGGTCGGAGTTCGTGACGAGCGCCCGGCGGAGCGGAATGGTGAACAGCACCCCGAGCACACCGCCGCTCGCGCAAATCAGGAAGGACTGCCAGAACGGAAAACCGGTCCACCACCCGACGATGACGAGTCCCGGCAGCACGAAGATGATCGCCGAGAGCGTGCCTGCCGCCGAGGCGACGGTCTGGACGATGTTGTTCTCGAGGATCGAGGAGTCGCGGACGGCGCTCAGGATCGCCATCGAGATGACGGCGGCCGGAATCGACGACGCGAACGTGAGCCCGACCTTGAGCCCGAGGTAGACGTTGGCGGCCGTGAACACCGTGGTGAGGAGCACGCCGAGGACGAGGCCGCGGAGGGTGAGTTCCTTGGGTTTCATCCGGGGGATTCTACACGGCGGGCGCGAGGCTCGCGGGGACGCCGCCTCGCTACTCGCTACGTGGCCGCGATGGACCCGCCGACAAGCGCTTGCCAGCCGGCGGGACACCGAGGCCCACGCCGCCGTTGATTGCTTCCTGATGCTGACGGACGACGGACGACGGATGCGTTGCGCATGCCGAGCGCGGCGATCGGTACCAACGATCACGTGAATGCGAATGCAGTCAGACTGGTGGACTCGTCTGGGGAAATCTCGCGATGGCGGGCGGACAGCGGTCGTCAACGAAGCGCGCGAGCACTGGTGGGAATACGCGGAGAATGAATGCCAGAAGCTCGGCGACGTCTTCCGCCGAGAAGTACGTGATGGTCACCGACATGCCAGCGAGGTACGGGTCCGCCACTGCCTGAAAATAGCTCTGCACGAATCCATCCCCCGACGTATCGAGCCACTCCTTGGCCAGCTCAGTGATTGGGCGCCGCAAGTTGATGGAGCTCTGAATCCATTCAAGTTCAGAGATCTCCTCCTGCAGGAGACACGTGGTGAACATCCGCGAGCGATGAAGCGTATCCCGCGACGGTGGCGTCGGCGCCGTCGATACAGAGACGTATCCGTGGATCGATCCCCCGAGCGGGGGCCTGCTGTACAAATCGGTTTCGAAGCTGAACGCAAGACGCTGTGCCTCGTTGAGCGGTCGCGTCCATGCCATCGGCTCGCCTGCTGAACGGGTGAACTTCTCGGCAGTGGTCCAGGGCTTGAGGGCGCGTCGGAATTCCCGATGTACATCCTTCGCCCTGATGTACTCAGCCATGGCTTATCGTCTGCGAAGTCGACGCGATCACCGCGGTGCCCTCATGACGTACCTGAATCAGACGACGGGCAGCACAAAAGCGAGGAACATCGGGAGCGTGCGCCCACGCTCCGCGATGCCCAACGACAAGACGTCGGCAACCGGGAGGATAAGTGCCGTGTTCGCGGCGGCTCGCCGAACTCGAGAGCGACGAAGAGCACGCGATTCGTGCTCGCGAGATCCGTCCGTACGGTCTCGATGCGATCGAGGTAATGAGCAATTGTCATTGCAGTCGCGTCGACGAGAAAACCATGTCAGAATTAGTTTATATGGAAAGGACTACTTCGGGATATTCAACGTGAATCGCACCTGGCTCTGAACCCCACAGCCATCCAAGGCCGCTGGTCGGTACCGGCTCTTCACGACCAACGCCTTCAGCTTGTCGGCGTATGGCTTGTCCGAAATACCCTCCACTCGAATGGAGGTGGGCACCGGTGTGCCCGCGCTGTCCACGCGCAACGAGATTCGTGCGACGCGCCCCCGGGCCGCCGCGGGTACCGGAGTCGGTGGGGCGAACATCTCCGCTATTGCCGGGGGCACCCGACCTCGCACCGCGCCGCCTCTCGCCGCTCGCACGCGGGCTGCCCTGCACTCCGGCCCGAGACCAAGTCCAGCGGCGGGCTCGAGTGTCGGCTTTGGCGGGTTCGAGCACGACGTTGCTGCGGTCGCAAACACCGCGATGACGAATAGCGTGTGACGCGAAAGAATGGGCATCAAGTGTAGGGGCGAGACGGTGCGCGGTACACGGCGTGATCGATTGAGTACGGTGGAAGCGCCACGACGTTCAGGCTCATCGTGTAATCATACTCCACCCGTCACCGAGCAGCGGCACGCTCGCGCATGCGGGACCTCCATCCCGGCTGCGGCCCTCGATTGTCGCAACGAACATCGTGCCCGGCCGCTGCGACAGCGCTGCGAAATGTGCCGGACCGATGCCGTTCAGTGGCACCTTTGCGCGCCGGTCCCATGGCGAATCGAACTGCCCCGCGCGCGTACCCACGGTCACGTACACGAAGCGTGCGCTCGGTGGACCTTGAACTTCCAGACCACGCAGCGACGCACTGCCATCGGCACCGGGCTTGACCTCGAGTGAAAACTCGAACGTGACGGCGTCGGCGGTGACGCTGGCCGGCGCGAGCAAACCGTCGCGGCCACGCTGAACGCGTAGCGCCACGCCCGGAACCGGATTGCGGATGATCAGCCGAAGGGTGACGCGGGCTGAATCGCTCACGGCTTCGCGTATCGCATCACCGCCTTCTTGAGCATCGGTAGCGTCACCGCACCGTCGGCCAGCACGACGTCGTGGAATTTCTTGACATCGAAGCGCGGTCCAAGCTCGCGTTCGGCATCCTTGCGAAGCTGCTGAATCTCGAGACTGCCGGTCATGTACGCCGTCGCCTGTCCCGGGGCCGCGAGATAGCGATCGATCTCGGTCTCGATGTACGCGCGTGATTCGACCGAATGATCCAGCATGTACGTGATCGCCTGCTCGCGTGTCCAGCCCATGACATGAAGCCCCGGGTCCACCACCATGCGTGCCGCGCGGAACGCCTGGCCGGACAGCATGCCAAGGCGGTCGACATCGGACGCGTACAATCCCATTTCGTCGGCCAGCCGTTCCGAATACAAGCCCCATCCTTCCGCCATCGATGCGACGTAGATGTAGCGCAGCACCGGGTGCACGCCCTTGCCGAAGAGCGCAACGGACATCTGCAGGTGATGACCGGGATACGACTCGTGAAACGCCGTGGCTTCCATGCCGACGCGTGTGATCGTCTTGGGCTGGTACGTGCCAAGTTCGTACGTCCCTGGTCGCTTCCCATCGGCGGAGCCTGCGGCGTAGAAGCCACCACCGGATGCCTTCTGGTATGCGGGGAACGGCTTCACGACGAGTTTCGCATCGGGGACGAAGCCGAACCAGTCGCGGACGCGCCCTTCCGCGCGATCGACCGCGGCACGCGCGTACGCGAGTACCGCCTCTTCCGACTTGAACGTGTACTGCCGATCGGTACCCAGTCGCTGGAGCAACGCTTTCACATCACTCGTCTTGAATGATCGGCGCGCGATCTCGCCCATCTCGGACTCGATCAGTGCCATCTGGCGCAGCCCGGTCTCGTGCACCTCCCGGGGATCGAGCGCGAGAGATGTGTGGAAGCGCAGTGAAGCTGCGTAACAGGCCGCACCGTCAGGGTTCGCGCCGACGCCCACCGTATCTCGCCCGCGGTACTCGGTCGCGAGAAAATCACGATAGCGGCGAATTGCCGGATTGATCGAGTCCACCACGAGCGCGCGAACGACTTTCGCGAACCCGCCGTCCTTCGCGCGTGCACCAGGGTCAAAGAAAGGCGAGGATTCTGGCGTCCCGGAAAGCAGCGCATCGGTCTGTGCAATCACGGCCTGCACATTCGATGTCGGCGCCAGGTACCCCGCGGTCATGCCGGCCCGCGCGTTGGCCGTCTCCATGTCGAGGTACGCGGGTACCGCGCGAAGCCGCGTCAACGCCGTTGCGCGTTCTTCGGCGGTGGTAACCGGTTGCTGCCCGAAAGTGGAGGCGAGCATGCTCTGCCAGCCCGTCCACGTCGGGCTGATGTTCCAGAGCTCCGTACGGCAGACACGTCGAGCGACGGACGCTTCGAGCCGATCACGGGTGAATGCATACGGAGTGGCGGCGTCCGTGCCCTCGAGCGAATCAGGATCGATCTTCATGAGCACAGCAAGCCACGCATCTTCCTTCGAGCGCCACGCAGACATTGCCGCTGCACTGCGATCACCCAGCCGGTCCATCGGCGTATCGGGATAGCCGACCTCGTACGCCTCTTCCGGAAACTGGTGGTAGTAACCGTCCACGAATTCCTGCGCGACCGTGCGCGCAGTCGCGGCGGGATTCGCCGGTGTGGCGACTGGCGTTGCCGTATCGCATGCGACGGCAGCGACAACGATGGCCATGAGAAAGCGAACAGGACGCTGGGAGCTGGCCATACTGCGCGAACCTCTTGACGGATGTGCGGAATGCATCGGACGCTGCGGCGCCTGGAGCAGCGGTATCAGTGTGGCGGTATCAGTGTGACGGAATCCGCTACTACGAAAGTGCAGAGCGCGGGTCTGCCGCAAGGTCGCTACCGGCACTACGTCCTTTGCGGACCAGAGAGCACGGCGTCGCGTGCCCGGGCATCTTCGCTTACCGTCGCCATGCTGTCGACCAGGTGCCGGTCGACCTCGTCGAGAATGCGATCGTTGCGAAAGCCCGTCCGGTTGCACAACAGCACACTTCCTCGGCGCAACTCCGGGTACACGCGCACCTCGGCATAGTACCCTCCCCCACCGCCGGCGTGATCGAAGTAGCGGTGCACACCCAGTGCGCCCCGGAACCAGGACAGTGCCGTGGGTGCACGCGTCCCGTCACTCAGCAGATGCTCGGCGAAGAGCAGGTCCTGCGATGCGGGCGTGAGAAGCGTTCCCGAGCCGTCCAACAGGGCCTGCAGGTAGCGCGCAAAACCATCGGCCGTTCCGATCAGTCCGCGGTACGCCGGTCCGTTGTTGTAATGCGGGCGACAGCGCTGCCACGCGTCTTCACATCCGCCGTGGGCACGCGAGCGATCGAGCAGCAGTTCGCTCGAGGGGTACGTCGAACTGCGGCGTTTGTGGTAGCCACACGCATGACGCGCGCTGTCGACTGAGAATCCGAGTTCGTCCGCCGTGACGCCGATTCTCGCCAGCACCTCCTCCGTGATGTAGCACTCGTATCGCATGCCCGTGAGCGACTCGACGAGCTGGCCGAGCAGTTGGTGGCCGGGATTGCTGTACGGGAAGTGTGCCAAATCGGCGAGCGCAATGGCACCACTCTCCACGAGCTGCAGCGCGGCGACCGTCGTCACGGTCTTCGTGACCGACTGGGCGTTGAACGTCGTCTCTCGATCGATGGTGACCCGTCGCGCGATATCTGCCGCACCCTCATGGTGACGGAACAGGATCGCGTCGCCGCTGAAGTGAAGGTATGAGATACCCGGAGTTCTCTCCCCGGCGACCTGTTCGTGAAGCACGCGAGCTGCGGGATGCACGGTGACATCTCCGTTAGGGTGAGTGGCGGTGCGGCGTCCAGTGAGAGTGCAGTCGCGTGCTTAAGCAGACGCTTTATCCCGTCTCGGGTGTGCAGTAGTTTTTGGAGCTCATGTGCCCACCCAGTGCATCCCAGACCAGAGCCGACGACGGACACCGGCCAGCTGCCGTTATCGGTGCCGGTGACGGTGCACACAGCGTCCCGTCCAATGTGCCGTCGACGCTCTCATCGTTCGTCGGACGCACTGCAGTCGTGGTGGAGCTTCTCGGGGCACTCGCGACGCAACGCCTGCTCACGGTCGTGGGGCCGGGCGGTGCCGGGAAGACGCGGCTCGCGCGCGAAGTCGCGGCGGCCTTGTCGCTATCGCCGCGCACTACTGCCCTGCATCCCGACGGCGTATGGTGGGTCGAGCTTGCACCCGTTCGACTGGGCTCCGATGTCGCGGGCGCCGTGGCCAGTGCACTCTCCATCAACCCCACGCCGGGCCGGCGACTGGTCGACGCACTCATCGACGGGTTGCGGGGACAGCGTCTGCTGCTGGTACTCGACAATTGCGAGCACGTGATCCTGGAGACGGCTCAACTCGTCGATGCCGTACTCCGTACGGCGCCGGATGTGACCATTCTCTGCACCAGCCGCGAAGCGTTGTCCACCGAGGGGGAAGTCGCGTGGCCCATACGTGCACTGCCGCGGCCATCTTCCCATGATCGGCTCGGCGCCGACGAAGCCGCAGCGTTCGAAGCGGTCCAGCTCTTCGTGGAGCGTGCACGCTCGGTGACGCCGGGCTTCGCGCTGACCGATGGGAACGCACCAGCAATCGCGACCATCTGCGAACGGCTCGACGGGTTGCCACTCGCACTCGAACTCGCCGCGGCGGTCGTACCCGTGCTCGGCGTCGAGGCGATCGCGGCGCGCATCGACGACGCATTGACGCTGCTCTCGCGCGGTCGGCGCACGGCACTTCCGCGACATCGCACGCTCCACGCAGTGCTCGATTGGAGTTACGCGCTGCTGGAAGAGGACGAGCGCGCGTTGTTGCGTCAGCTCTCTGTCTTCCGTGGGTCGTTCACCCTCGACGCGATGGCGGACGTGTGTGGCGCGCGAGGCGCCGAGATGGATCTGCTGCCTGCGCTTGGCCGGCTCGTCGAGCATTCGCTGGTCGAAGTCCGCGAGGACGACGGCGAGGCGCGTTACCGTTTGCTTGAGACGATTCGTCAGTTCGGGAGTGCCGCGTTGAGCAGCACTCCTGAAGAAGATGCGGTACGCCGCCGCCACGCGGGGTGGGTCGCCGCGATCGCCGCGGACGCGGAGCCGGCCCTGTTCAGCCCAGCGCGCGGCCGCACGGTCGAGCGTCTGCGCGGGTCCATCGACGAGATCCGCGCAGCGTTGACGTGGGCCGCGGGCCCCTCAGGGTCACCAATGCTCGGCGCCCGCATCGCAGGCATGCTCGCTTGGTTCTGGATATCGGGCGTTCCCTGGGAA
>DASQZA010000132.1:0-6563 GCA_035638935.1 Gemmatimonas sp.
AGAGCCTGCTCAAGGCAGCAGTCCGGGTGCAGCCTGCATCGTTCACGCCGGTGGACATGCTCTATTCGCTCGCCATCGAAACAGGAAACGACGCGTTGCTCGATTCGCTTCGGCGGGCGATGCCGACTGGGCCGTCACGTACGCTCCATCAGGTGGCGCTCAACGAGTACGAGCAGGTGCACCGTGCCAACTACGCTGAGTATTCGCGGCAGCTGGATAGCATGCTGGCCGGCAACCTGCCGCTCGATCTCCGGGGACCACTGCTCGTCAGCCGATTCTCCGTGTGGTACGCCCAGGGGCGGCTGCAAGCGGCCACGAGCGCGTTGCGCGACGTGGTGACGCCGATGGTGCGGTCCATCGATCCGGCGGTGGTGCCCAAGGCACAGCTCGACCTCGCCCAGGTGCGCGCGCGGTTCTTCGGAGACAATGCCGGCGCTCGCCGGTTGATTGCGACCGCCGATTCCTTCTACGATCGCGCCGCTGAGATGGAAGATCGCGAGCTGCTGCCACGCGCCTGGGCGCATGCGATTGCTGGCGATCCAGCCGGCGCGCGCAGCTTGCTTGCGCAACTCACCCTGGTGCTGCCCAAGGATACCTCGTTCCTGCGTTACGTCGAAGGAGAGATCGCCCTGAGCGAGAAGCGTCCGGCCGATGCCGTCCGGCTGATTGCGCGCACCATCGATACCGAATTTCTGTGCGGCGTGTGCGGGCTGGGCGGGCTGGCTCGCGCGTATGACGCCGCGGGCCAGAAGGATTCTGTCCTCGCGGTGTACACGCGTCTGCTCGACTCGCGCATCACCAACGGCCGCCTTCCAGAGGACGCCTTCGAGCGCGCCCAGGGACTCAAGCGCACCGGCGAGCTGCTCGAGGAGCGCGGTGACACCAAGGGCGCGCTCGTGCGCTATCGGCAGTTCGTCGAGCTGTGGAAGGACGCCGACCCCGAGCTGCAGCCGATCGTGCAAGATGTCCGCGATCGCATCGTGAAGATCGAGCGGATGCGCGGCTGATACACCGCTGGGGTGCTGCAGGCACCAGGTTCATCGCAGCGCCTGTGCTATTGTCGCGTACGGAATGAAATCATCCATCGCGCGCCGGGTGCGAAACCATTGATATGCCTCTTCCGCTCGCGCGTCCCGTTCGGCACTCGACTCGAGAAACCTGAGACAGCAGTCGACAAGGTCGGCATACGGAGGGGTAGAAACGACCCGCGCGAATTCCGTGTCCTGATCGAACTTGGATGGTTGCTCGTGCACGACGAATCGCCGGTTCGAGAGCAGGTGGTCGAGCCGCGCGAAGTCCGCGACATGACTGCGCGGTTCGTCGTAGTAGAACAGGCTGAGCACGATCTTCGCCCGCGCGATCGTGCGATCGAGCTGCGCTCCATACCGGGGTTCGTCAGGCGTGACCGTGAGCAGACGCACACCGGCGGCGCGCATCTGGTCGAGCGTGTATCGACGCCTCTCGGACATGGAGCCGACGAAGAGCACGTCGATGTCCGGCGTCAGGTCGTGTCCGACGGTGTACGCGGCGAACCGGCGCTCGTAGTACGGTGCGTACCCGAACGGCACCACGCGCGCGCGATGCTGCCGGGCCTCATGCACCGGCAGATTGGCTGCGGAACAGTCCCATACCTCCACCGCCTCGCGCATCTGCGCGAACCACTGGTCATCGCCACTCCAGTAATCAGCGTGCAGGTGTTCAGCATTGAAGAAGATGTACTTCTCCGGCATGAACGCAGCCGGGTACTCGTTCCAGAAACCAATGTGCAGGTCACGGCTGTCCCGAACCCCGACGCGATCGTACATCGACGTGCCCGTCCTCACGACCGCGGGGTACCCACGTGCCCGCAACAGATCTGCAATCGCCTCGCACTTGCGCGCGAAGTCCGGCCAGGCGTGGTACACGACGATTTGCGCGGGATCTCCCGATCGGCGCACCTTGATGGCAGCTGACATCATGGTGTGTGCGGCCGTTCGTACGAAACTTCGTGCTCTCGTGTAGAACTCCGTCATGGCGCCTGCTCCGAACTGATCGTGAACGCACGCGATGATGGCAGAGATGAGCCGGTCCCCTACCATACTGCGCTCGATGTGCAACGCGCCATACGAGCTTCTCCCGTACCGGCCGTTAGATTTCACGTCGCTATGCCAGGAGAGGATAGCAGGACCTCGCAGATCGATCGACGCTGCCGTGATCAGATTCTCACCTGCCCCTACTGCCGACGAGTGGCCGACGCGATTCCCCACGCCGTTCGACCGCGGAGCCGTGCACGCGCTGGCGCGGCGTGCGGCCGTGGAGCTGATGGAGACGCTCCAGTCGCAGCATGCACTCCCCTGGCGCCTCGACGACGCCGGCAACGGAAAAATGTTCGGGGTGCTCGTCGTCGCCGCAGCCGACGGCACGGTCGGCTACCTGCGCGGCTTCTCCGGCATGGTGAACGGAAGTTGGGAGTGGGCCGGCTGGGTACCGCCTGCATTCGATGCGGCAACGCGCGACCGCGCGTGGGTGCCAGGTGAGGCGGAGATGCTCGACTATGCTGCGCGGCGCGCACTGCTGGTCGCAGGCATTCCTGATGGGAGTACGCACGAGAGCATGGCTGCGGCGCATCGGCGCAAGGCTGCTATCAGCACGCTCGACGAAGCGCGAACCGCACGCTCACGGGTGCTCATGGGGCAGATCCAGGAGAGCTACCACTTTCAAAGCGCGCGTGGTGAAGAGCGCTCGCTGCGATCGCTCTTTGCGCCTGCAGAGCCTCCGGCCGGTGCGGGTGATTGTGCGGCGCCGAAGCTGCTCACGCACGCGTACAAGCGTGGGCTCCGGCCGCTCGCACTCGCGGAGTTCTGGTGGGGCGCCTCATCCCAGACCGGTGACCGCCGCGCCGGCGTGTTCTACGCAGCCTGTCGCGGCAAGTGCCTGCCCATCCTCACGCACATGCTCGACGGGTTGCCGGCCGATCCTCCACCACTATTCGGCTCTGCCGCGATTGATTCCGCCGAGCCGACGGTGGTGTACGAAGACGAGGAGTTGCTGGTCGTGAACAAGCCGAGCGGACTGCTATCGGTGCCCGGACGCGGCGCTGCACTGCAGGATTGTGTGGTCACACGACTTCGTGTGCGCTACCCCGACGCGACAGGCCCGTTGGTGGTGCATCGCCTCGATCTCGACACGTCAGGCCTGCTCCTCGCCGCGAAGAGCCTCTCTACTGCGTCGGCGCTCCAGCGACTGTTCTCGCTCCGCGCAATCGAAAAGCAGTACGTGGCGTGGCTCGACGGTACCGTTGCGACCGATCACGGTCACGTCACGCTGCCGCTGCGCGTGGACATCGACGACCGGCCCCGGAACATTCACGACCCTGTGTTCGGCAAGCCGGCGGACACGGAGTGGCGCGTGCTAGCGCGCACGAACGGCAGAACACGCGTGCGCTTCACGCCACACACTGGCCGCTCGCACCAGCTGCGCGTGCACGCGGCGCATGCACTCGGGCTCGACGCGCCCATCGTCGGCGATCGGTTGTACGGGCGAACCGTGCCGAGCGATGATGAACGTCTGCAGCTGCACGCCGAGCGGCTCACGTTCGTGCATCCCGTATCGGGTGCACCGCTGGTCGTCGAGCAACCGGCGCCGTTTTGAGCCAGATCACGTCTTCGATGTGTGACGACGTCACGCGCAAGCCGCCGTGCGATTCGATGTGTGTGCTGACCACCGCCGAATGGCAGGCGAGCGCCACTCTCCACCTCGAGCGCGTGCAGGTGTTCACGCGACCGCGTCGGGAGCGGCGCTCACGCCGGGAGGTGCACCCCGTCCACGACTTTCTGTTCCAGTACTACAGCTATTCGGGCGGGAAGCTGGAGACGTGGCATCCCGGTCCACACGAGAGCCTTGCCGACAGCCCGGATGCCCGTGAGCGCTTTACTGCACCGACATACGGTGTCGACAAGGGTGTGATTCGACGGAACACGAGCACGCTGTCGTCAGCGGACCGAGAGACGCTCGAAGGGGTGCTCCACGTGCTGCGCACTACGCGGGATCGGCCGGCGAACTTCGGATGCTACGGGATGCACGAGTGGGCCATGATCTACCGCGGCCACGACGTGCGCCACGCGGAGATTGCGCCGCTCCGTCTTCCGCAGGTGCAGGTGGACGCATTCGTGGAGAGTCGTCCGATCGTGTGCAGTCACTTCGACGCGTTCCGGTTCTTCGCACCCGACGCAAAGCCGCTCAATCGGGCGGCGTTGGCGTGGAACGCGCGCGACGAATTCGAGCAGCCCGGTTGCATTCACGCGAACATGGATCTGTACCGGTGGGCGTACACGTCGATGCCGTGGATCGGCAGCGAGCTGCTCTGGCTGACCTTCGAGCTCGCGATGGCGTTGCGAACGCTCGACATGCAGGCCGGCCCTTACGATCTCCGCGCCTTCGGCTTCGAGCCGGTGCGGGTCGAAACAGTCGAAGGACGGCACGAATATCAGAATCGACAGCGGGAGTTGAGTGCGCGCGCGAGCGTGCTCAGGACGCAACTGATCGACACCGTCGACTCAGTGCTTGCGCATCACGGCACGGGCAGCCAGCTTAGCCCGTCCGAAGCTCCTTGACCCTGCACCCGTCACCTTCATCGCCTCATGACCGCTCCGAACGCCACCACTGCGAAGATCGATGTGTCCGCGCTGGGCTGCTCGATCACCTGCACCGATATCGATGCTTCCATCCGCTTCTACCGTGACGCCATCGGCTTCGCAGTCGTGCAGCAGTTCGAGCGCGAGGGGAAGGTCGCGACTGCGGTGATCACGTCGGGGAATTGTCAGATCGTGCTCAATCAGGACGACGGGAAACTGGGCTGGGATCGCGTCAAGGGGCAGGGTTTCTACCTGCAGTTCAACGTGGGTACGGCCGCCGATGTCGATGCAGCGGCCGAACGCATCAAGGCTGCCGGGTTCACGCTGCTCGACGAACCAGCCGATCGTCCATGGGGCGTGCGCATGTTCCAGGTCCTCGATCCGAGTGGCTTCAAGCTCGGCGTATCGACACTGCTCGCCGGCTGATCGTCGGCCCGTCGCGCGGTGACGGGAAGAAGGGGCGTCACCGCTGCAGTGTCACCGCTTCAGCTTCGCCCGCAGCTCGTCGAAGAAGTTCTGCACGACCACGAGCGTCGGCGTACCCGCCATGGCTTCCCATTTGTTGTCGCGCACCATGAGAAAGCGCTGATCGTCAGGCGTGATTGCGAACGTCCCGCTGAGCGGCGATCCCGCGCGGACGTCGTCGGGAATCGTGAACAGGACGCGAGGTGGTTCCGCTGAAAAGGGCGGGCCGGAGTGGATCGCCACCACATGCATCTTTCGGTTGGCGACATAGAATAGCTCGCGTCCGTTGCGCGCCCAGAGCGGCGCACTCCCACCGCCGCTCGAGACCTGCCACTTGCCGGCGTTCACATTCGGAAACGGACGCACGAATACCGCGTTCGCGCCCTGCTCGTTCGACACGTACGCGAGCCAGCGGGAATCCGGCGACAGGGCCGCCCCGGTCGCGTTGGTTCCCGCCGTCACGAGTCGGCGCACCATGCTGTCCACTCCCGGGTGCGTTGAGAGCCTGGGTTCACCGGTACCATCGGCGGCCTGCTCCCATAGGTTCAACGCGTTCTCGTTTCGAGCAGAGCCGGTCATCATCGGTCGGTCCGAGAGAAACGTGATGGATCGCCCGTCGGGGGTCCACGCAGGCGACCGGTCCGCGCCGGCGTACTGCGTGAGTCGTGACGCCGGCCCTGCGGGTAGCTGCTTGATCCAGATATCCGTGCCAAGATCAGTCAGTAGCGTGAGCGCAATGCGCCGTCCGTCCGGCGAGAGCGCAAGTCCCCAATCGGTCTCCACCAACCCGCTGTACGTGCCGCCTGTGTTCACCTGCCAGGTGGAGTCCACCTGCTCCACGCGTCCGGTGCGATCCACCCACACGACGGATGCATTCGGGACGGGGCCGGGCGCGAATTCCGACGGACCGAGCAGGTAATACGCGGTCCCGTCATCCGAGATCAGCAATCCGGGAGCCTGAATCCCGCCGATGACAGCAACTGGCGGTCCGGTTGTGGCAAGCGCCATGTTGTCCCACGGCGCAGCCATGAGTGTGCCGCCGCTGGTGAGGTACAGCACGTGTCCGGTGGGCACGTACCACGCACCGATGGCATCGTCGAAGAGGACGCGCACGCTATCACTGCCCGCGTCGTACACGTATACGCGGCTCGGACGACAGCTGACCGGGCCCACGCACTGTGTGAGATGCGCCGTGAACAGGACACCGCGTGAGGAGGGCAGTGGCGAGGGCAACCACGGGAAGCGCCCGCCAAGCACCTCGCGAGTGACGATCACCTTCGACTTGGTATCTCCGGAACCGAGGCGACGGAGCGTGCGCGCTGAGGCGTCGTAGTAGACAATCGAACCGTCTTCCAGCCATGCTGCGCGGTTGTACGTCGCGTCGACGGAGTCCTCGAGCGTGAGCGATGCGCCGCCGGCACTCGGAATGCGACGCAGTTGTCCCTTTGCGACGAATCCAATCCACGCGCCGTCGGGAGAGAAGAA
>DASQZA010000133.1:0-1544 GCA_035638935.1 Gemmatimonas sp.
AACCGTGCGTGCGGATTTCCCGCACACGGCTTACGGGCGGTCGTTGTTGGACGTGATGAGGCATTACGCGGCCTCCGGGTACGCGACGGAACCTGAGAGTTTGTGCAGCCCGAGGGCGTAGAAGTAGTCCGGTGTCCAGCGACGCGCTTCGCCAGGACGCAGGTGTCGACCCTTGCGCTTGATTCGCATGCGCTTGAGCCGCCACGCTACATAGCGATCGACGTCGATGAAGCAGTCCGCGGCGTTTCCGGTGCGGAAGTACTGGCCCCAGCCTCGAAGCCGCGGGTTCAGCGCGTCGATCACGGCGCGAGGATCCTCGTGACAGCGAGACTTCGGGGTCAGCTCCTTCACGCGTTGCTTCACGCGCTTCATGCTCCTCGTCGACGGCCAGCGATGGAGGAAGTAGACGCGTTTGCGCGACTTCATCCAGACCGGCCCCGAGAAGCGCTTCCGCAGGTGACAGCCGAGGAAATCGAACCCCTGCTTGCCCCAGCCGAGGTCCAACCGTCTCGTCTTTTCCGGATGCAGCTCGAGCCGCAGCTCGGCGAGGATCTTCCTCACACGTCGCTCGGCCTCCCGACAATCGTTCGCCGTCTTGCACATCACGACGAAGTCGTCCGCGTAGCGCACCAGCACGCCGAGTCCGGCGCACCGCTTGTTCCACACGTCGTCGAGGAAACCGAGGTAGATGTTCGACAGGAGCGGAGAGATGACGCCACCCTGCGGTGTCCCGCTGAGCATCGCCGTCTCGTGCCCATCTTCCATCACCCCGGCTTCGAGCCACTGCCTGACCAGCTTGAGAACCCGCCGGTCGCTGATCCGCCGCGTGAGCAGCGACATCAGCACCGCGTGATCGATGTTGCCGAAGAAGTCGCGGATGTCCGCATCGAGCACGTGGTTGAAGCCGCGAGCGGCCTCCACGCGCACCTTCTCCAGCGCCATCGTCGTCGAGCGACCGGGCCGAAACCCGTACGAGCAGTCCCTGAACCCGACCTCGAAGATCGGCTCCAGGACCAGCTTCGCCGCCGCCTGCACGACGCGATCACGCACCGTCGGGATCCCGAGAGGTCGCTTCCTTCCGTCCGCCTTCGGGATGTACCGACGCAGGACCGCCTGCGGACGGTACTCGTTCGTTCGCAGCATGACCTGAAGCTCCTCGAGGAAGCGCTCCGTGCCGTGCTGCTCGATCTCCGCGATCGTCTGGGCGTCGACGCCCGCGGAGCCCTGGTTCCGTCTCACCGCGTTCCACGCCTCCTCCAGGACGTCACTCCTGAAGATGCGGTCGTACAGCGCGTGGAATCGCCGACCCGATTGCTGCTTGGCCACATCCCGCAGCCGAGCTTGCAGGCGTCGTACGTTTTCGCCGGGACTACGCCCGCCGGGGAGATTGGGTCGCTTCGCGACCATGCCCTTGTGCGTACCTGCTCGCTCGACTCGACCATCACCCCAGGGACCCTTCCCTCCGGTTGCGTTATTCGTCGCAACCATCGTCGGTACTACGATCCCCTCGGACTTCCGCTGCGCGGCGCTCGACTTCGCCTTGG
>DASQZA010000134.1:0-6582 GCA_035638935.1 Gemmatimonas sp.
GCACACGCGCCCGGACGACCTGTTCCGGAAGCGTCACCTGCGGGAGATGGTCGAGCAGTCCGTGGCCAAGCTGCCGTCGCATCACCGCGAGGTGTTCGTGCTTCGGGAGCTGGAAGGCAAGTCGTACGAGGAAATCGCCGATATCACGGGCGTGAACCTTGGTACGGTGAAGTCTCGCTTGAACCGCGCTCGGACGGCTTTTGCGGACATCATTGCGCCATTGGTGAGGTAGTATAAGAACAGCAGAAGCGGAACTGCGGAACCGGAACGGCAGAAGCCGAACGGCGGAAGTGGAACTGCAGAAGCTGGGATGAAAAAGCGAGAGAAGGCTTCGGGGCGAGGATCGCCGCGGAGCCTTCTTCGTTTTGGGCTTCCGCCGTTCCGCTTCTGCGGTCCTGCTTCTGCCGTTCCGCATCTGCCGTTCCGCTTCTGCCGTCCCGCTGTGGAACTGCTGCTTCTCCATTGTGTATCCTGCCCCAGCACCGAGCTCTCCCCTGACCCGCAATCGCATGCTCGCAACCGCATGTTCGTGAAGGACTGCTGATGGATTGTCGAAATTTTCGCCGGCATCATCTGGCCTATCTCGATGATACGCTGTCGGGTGACCAGACCTCGGAAGCGCAGCGGCACCTCCTGTCGTGCGATGGGTGCGCGGCACACGACACGCTCGTCCGCCGTTCGCTCATGATGGCGCGTAGTCTTCCGGCCATCGAACCCACGGCCGACTTCCAACGGCGCCTGCGTGACCGGCTCGCCGCATGCCGGGACGAGCCCATGCCCCAGGCTTCACGCAAGACGCTTGGCATGCCCGTGTTCGAAGTCTCGCGCCCGATCGCACGCACCTTCGCGGCAGTCGCGGCCGGCACGGCCCTTGGTCTGATTGCGTGGAACGGCTTCTCGTCACCGGATGATGCCGAACTGATCGCCATGCAACCGGTCGTGGCGTCAGAGCCCGCGCTTCGTGGCAACCCGTACATCACGCCGGCGCTTATGCAGGCGATGTCGACCGGCAACCCGGTGTGGCCGGCCACGATGCTGCTCGAGGACGCGCCGTCCTCGTTCGTGATGGCGACCTACAACCTCGCCGAAGAGATTCGCTAGCACCCGGAACCGGCGGTGAAGCGCCCGTCTGCGGCTATCTTACCCGCATGCCGCCGCGCTCTACCGCTGCACCGAAAGAAGCGTCTGCACTCCGTGTCGTGCAGGCCGCCGTGCAATCGCGTGTCTTCGCCCCCGTGTACTACCTGCACGGCGACGACGACTACCTGAAGGACTGTGCCGTCCGCGACCTCCTGCTCGCGGCGATCGATCCAGGCACGCGGGACTTCAACTGCGAGACACGCCGCGCCGGCGAAGTGGATGCCGAAACGCTCGGTAGTCTCCTCGCCACCCCACCGATGCTTGCCGAACGACGCGCGGTGGTGATCCGCGACGTGGGCGCCCTCAAGAAGGCGGCGCGTCAGCAGCTCGACATGTACCTCAAGCGGCCCGCTGCCGACACGCTGCTCGTGCTCGTTGCGCCGGCCGGAGCCAAGGCTGATACCGCACTGGTGGCGAGTGCGGAGTCACTCGAGTTCGCTGCGCTGTCTCCCGACCGCACTCGCAAGTGGATGCTGCACCACGCCAACACAGCCCTTGGGGTGGACATCACGGACGATGGCATTGAACTCCTGCATCAGGCAGTCGGCAACGACCTGCACCTGCTTGCTGGTGAGCTCGACAAGTGTGCGAGCTACGCGTCGGGCGTGCACGAGCACGATGCGAACGATGCGAGCGGGTCACTGCCGCGACCACGCATCGATGGGGATGTGGTGTCGGCGGTCGTCGGCGTGCGGCGCGGCGAAACTGTCACCGATCTGCTGGACGCAGTCGCGCGGCACGATGCGGCGACGGCGGTGATGCTCGTGCCGCACGTGCTCGGTCAACCGAAAGTGAACGCGGTGCAGATCGTGATGAGCCTGAGCACGCAAACGTTCGCACTGGCATTCGGTCGGGCGCGTCGCGATGCGGGAGTACCCGTGTCGCGGCTGCCGGCAGAGTTCTTCGCGTTTCTCAAGGAGACCGGCGGGTACCCGGGCCGGCCGTGGGGAGAAGCCTCGTCGGTATGGACCAAGACCACCGAGGGCTGGAGCGCGGATGCGTGTCAGCGTGCGCTCGCACTGCTGCTCGAGGCGGACATCGCGCTCAAGGACACCACCGTCTCGAATGCCGAACAGACGCTCACATCGCTGGTGCTCGCCTTGTGTACGCTCAAGCCCCGCACCCGCAAATCGGCATGAGGATCTCACGATGACACGCATGCTTTCCCACGTCGTCATGTGCCTGATCGGTGTGGCCGTGACCTCCACGACGCTCCGGGCGCAGGCACCGGCTTCACCGCCGCCCTTACCGTCGCCGGTGCTCGACTCGGCGACGCAGGGCGCCATCATGCGTGCGCGCGGGATGGCGAATGCCGGACAGGACACACTGGCACGCGCGCTGCTCGATTCCATCGTGGCCGGGCAGGAGAGCGGCAGCGAGGAATTCGCGGAAGCGGTGTACTGGCGTGCCGTGCTCGCCGATCGCGCCGCAGAAGCCGAGCGTGACTGGAAGCGATTGACGATCGAGGCGCCACTGTCGCCGCGCATGCCCGATGCACTGCTCTGGCTGGCCGAACTCGAGATGGTGCGTGCGCACGCCGGGCTCGCACGAGGCTACCTGAACCGTTTGCTGCTCGAGCACAGCGGGAGTCCCCAGCGCCACAAGGCGATGGTGTGGATCGCTCGTACGTATTTCGACGAGCGCGATTACACGCGCGCGTGCACGTCGGTGCGTGCGATGCAAAGCGCAGGGTTGCCGGATGGCGAACTGCGCCTGCAGAGCGACGACATGCAGAACCGGTGCAACGCGATCGCCGCGGCTGCTGCGGCCGCTGGCACCGCACCACCGGGCAGCGCGTTGCCGGCCCCAGTCGCAGCGCCCGTGTCGGTACCAGTGCCGACAACGACAGCGGAGGCGCCCACGAGAGAAGCAGCTGGTGCGACGTCGAAGGCGTCGAATGCGGCGTCGAACATCCGGTACTCCGTGCAGCTCGCTGCCTTCAACACACGGGCCGAAGCGACGCGGATGGTCAAGCGGATGGCGACGCGCAAGGTGACCGCCCGCATCGACGGCGACCGCAAGCCATTCCGCGTGCGCAGTGGCCGGTACACGAGCGAGTCCGCGGCGAAGACCGCGCTTGCCGCACTGAAGAAGCGCGGCATCACCGGCATCGTGGTGGAGAGCACGCGATGAGCGGGGCTGCCACGCCGCTCATGCAGCAGTATCGGGAGATCAAGGCGCGTCACCAGGACGCGATCCTGTTCTTCCGCATGGGCGACTTTTACGAAATGTTCTATGACGACGCCGAGACGGCGTCGCGCGTGCTCGGCCTTACGCTGACGGCGCGCAACAATGGGGGCGCGGCAGCAGTGCCGCTCGCCGGTATTCCCGTGAAAGCCGCCGCGGAGTATCTCCGGCGCCTCGTCGGGCACGGGCACCGGGTGGCGATCTGCGAACAGGTGGAGGATCCGAAGCTCGCCAAGGGCATCGTGCGGCGTGAGGTCATCGAGACCATCACGCCCGGTGCGGTCTTCGCGGACGACATGCTCGACGGCGCGCGCGCGAACTACGTGTGCGCGGTCGCCACCGGACGCGAGACGGCACGCGACGGTGATCGCGGGTTGATCGGCATCGCGGCGGCAGACCTGTCGACCGGTGAGTTCCGGCTCTCGCTCGTATCTGCGGCCGATGCCGGCGCGATGCTCGCGCGGCTCGCTCCCCGCGAGCTGCTGGTCGTGCGCGGGAGCGAAGATTCGGCGCTCGCTCTCGCGCTGCGCGCGGTGGATGGAGCGCTCGTTACGGAACGCGATGGCTGGGAGTTCGATGCTGCGCTTGCCGGTGACGAGCTCGCCCGACAGTTCGACGTGCGCAGTCTGGAGGGTTTCGGACTCGGGGCCACCGATGGCGCCGCGATCGGTGCTGCGGGTGTGCTGTTGCGCTACCTGCGCGAGTTGCAGCCCGGCGGTCTGCCACATCTCGCGCGCCCGGTCGTGGAGCGGCCGGGCGGCGTGATGCCGCTCGACGAGATGACGCGTCGCAACCTCGAACTCGTGGAATCGTTGCGCGGCGGCGAAATCGCAGGCACGCTGCTGTCGGTGCTCGACCGCACGTCGACGCCGATGGGCCAGCGCATGCTGCGGCAGTGGCTTCTCGCGCCACTGCTCGATCGGGACGCCATCGAGGGGCGGCTGGATGCGGTGACGGTGCTGGTACGCGATCCCGTCGGACGTGCCGCACTGCGCGATGCACTCGACGGCGTGCGTGACGTGGAGCGACTCGCGAGCAAGGCCGCTGCGGGCCGAGCCACCCCGCGCGAGCTGCGCGCACTCGGCGATTCGCTGTCGCGGCTGCCGCAGGTCGAGGCGGCGACGGAATCGATTCTCGAGAATGCGGCACAGGGAAATGCATCAGGCGGCATTCTCGGTGGCATCCTTGCGGAGTGGGACAACGGCGCAGAGTGCGCCGCTTCGCTGACGCGCATGCTCGTGGAGCGCCCGCCACTGACCATCGGTGACGAGCACACGATTGCCGATGGCGTCGACCCGATGCTCGACGAACTGCGGTCGCTGCGCGATGGCGGCAAGGATGCGATCGCAACGATACAGGCCCAGGAGCGCGCACGAACCGGCATCAGTTCGCTCAAGGTCGGTTTCAACCGCGTGTTCGGGTATTACCTCGAGATCTCGAACGCGAACAAGCATCTCATTCCCGACGACTATCAACGCCGCCAGACGCTGACCGGTGCGGAACGGTACGTGACGCCCGCACTCAAGAGCTACGAGGAGAAGGTGCTCACGGCGGCGGAGCGGATCGAGACGCGCGAGCGCGAACTGTTCGAATGCCTGCGCGGGGACGCGGGTGCCGCGATCGCCCGGTGGCAAGCCGTCGCGCGTCGGACTGCAGCGATCGATGTGCTCGCCGCATTCGCGGAGACCGCGGAACGCGAGCAGTACTCACGCCCGGAACTGCACGACGAATTCGATCTCGAGATCACGGGCGGGCGGCATCCGGTGGTCGAGCGCATGATGGCGCGCGAGAAATTCATTCCCAACGACCTGCGTCTCACCGGCGACGCGCAGCTCATCGTGCTCACCGGGCCCAACATGGCGGGCAAGAGCACCATCCTGCGGCAGGTCGGGCTCATCCAGCTGCTCGCGCAGGTCGGCGCATACGTGCCGGCGCGCCGTGCGCGACTCCCGGTGGTCGATCGTCTCTTCACACGCGTCGGTGCGAGCGACAACCTCGTGCGCGGTCAGAGCACGTTCATGGTGGAGATGAGCGAGACGAGCGCGATTCTCCACACGGCGACGCGCCGGTCGCTCGTGCTGCTCGACGAGATCGGACGCGGCACCAGCACGTACGACGGCGTCTCGATCGCGTGGAGCGTGAGCGAACACCTGCACGACACGATCGGGTGCAAGACGGTGTTCGCCACGCACTATCACGAACTCACGCAGCTCGCGAGTGAACTGCCCGGCGTGCGCAACTTCACCGTCGCGGTGCGCGAGGTCGGTGATCAGGTGCTCTTCCTGCACAAGCTGATTCCCGGTGGTGCCGACCGGTCGTATGGCATCGAAGTCGGCCGGCTGGCGGGCCTGCCGGCGCCGGTGATCGCGCGCGCGAAGGAAGTGCTCGCACTGCTCGAAGGGGAAGGTGAGCAGATGGCGGCGCGCCTGACCGGTGACGGGTTCACGGTGCCCAAGCGTACTGGCCGTGGCCCACGTATGCGCACTCCAGGGCGGCCAGATGGTTCGCATGGTTCACAGCTGGGATTCTTCGGCGATGGTTCGCCGCGACCGGTTGCCGATCCCGCGCATGCGCAACTCGCCACAGCGGTCTCCGCGCTCGAGCCGGACCGGATGACGCCGATGGAAGCCTTGTCGACGCTCGCGGCGCTCAAGAAGACGATCACGATATGATCATTACATGAGCGCCGCGCCGGTGCGGCCCACCAAGGCCGAACTCGCGGCGGCGGTCCATCTCACGGTGCCCGACTCCATCGCGCCGGGGCTCGACGTGCTCTTCTGCGGCATCAATCCCGGCTTGTACACGGCTGCCACCGGGAATCACTTCGGCCGCCCCGGCAACCGTTTCTGGCCCGCGCTCCACCAATCCGGTTTCACGCCCCGCCTGTTCGCGCCCTGGGAAGGGAAGGAGCTGCTTGCGCTCGGCATGGGCATCACCAACATGGTCGAACGCACGACGGCGACCGCGGCGGAACTGTCGCCCGAGGAGTACGTCGAAGGAGGGAAGCGCCTCACGCGCGTGGTGACCGCCCACGCGCCACGGGTGGTAGCCTTCCTCGGCATCGGGGCGTACCGTTCGGCATTCGCCCGCAAGAAAGCCGCGCTCGGGTTGCAGGCGGAGACCATCGGGCAGAGTGCGCTCTGGGTGTTGCCAAGCCCGAGTGGGCTGAACGCACATCACGGCCTGGACGACCTCGTCGTGCTGTTCCGCGAGCTCCGCAGCTGGGTACAAGATCGCTGAGCCATCTCTCCGCCG
>DASQZA010000135.1:0-19134 GCA_035638935.1 Gemmatimonas sp.
GATCGCAACGTGCGTGGCGTCTACCCCGATGGTTTTCTCCCCGAGATCATCGGCACCAGCTTCGACGCCTCGCTCGCGACCGGTGTGAAGGGCACCACCGCCGGCTTCAGCTGGGATGCGAGCGTGGAAAACGGCAACAACTACTTCCGCTTCAACCTGGCCAATACGCTGAACCCGACGTACGGGTTGGCGACCGCCAAGAAGTTCTACGCCGGTTCGCTGAACTCGAATCAGTTCACCGCCAACCTGGACGCGTCGCGCCCGGTGTCGTTCGGGCTCGCCAAGCCCGCGAATCTCGGCATCGGTGTCGAGTTTCGGCGCGACAAGTACAACATCTACGAGGGCGAACCCGCTTCGTACAACGACGGTGGCCAGCGCATCCTCGACGGTCCAAGCGCCGGCCGGCTCGCGATCACGGGTTCGCAGCTCTTTTTCGGTTTTCGCCCGGTCGACTACACGAACGCCGCGCGCACATCCTACGCCGGCTACGTCGACATCGAACAGGCGTTCGGCACACGTCTGACGCTCGGCGCTGCGGGGCGCGCCGAGAATTTTTCGGATTTCGGTAGTACGACAATCGGCAAGCTCACCGGGCGCGTGCAGCTCCTGCCGGAGAAGCTTGCGATCCGTGGCGCCGTCAACACCGGCTTCCGCGCGCCGTCGCTGGCGCAGATCAACTATTCGGCGTCTGCGTCGAACGTACTGATCATCGCCGGTGTGCCGACACCGAACGAAGCGCGCACGATTCCCGTGAACACCGATGTCGCACGCGCGCTCGGCGCGACGCCACTGGAGCCCGAGAAGAGCACGTCGTACACGGCGGGCTTCGTGTACACGCCGACCAAGGCATTCTCGGCGACCGTCGACGGGTTCAACATCGACATCGACGACCGCATCATCCTGTCGTCGAACTTCACTGGCACGGCGATCCAGACCATCCTGAGTGGGTTCCCGGGTTTCCAGGGTGACATCCGCCCGCGCTTCTTCACGAACGCGATCGACACGCGCACCCGTGGCGTCGACATCGTGCTCCGGTACGCGACGACGATGGCCGACGGTGGCACACTCCGGCTGACCGGCGGATTCAACTACTCCGAGAACTCGATCCTCAACGATTCGATTCCCAACCCGCCGCAGCTGCGCGGTGTGTCGGAACTGCTGTTCGACCGCACGGAGCGCGCGCGCCTGGTCGAAGCGCAGCCGCGCACGAACGTACGACTTGGCGCGACATACCTGCGCAACCAGTGGACGTTCGAATTGCAGCAGGCGCAGTTCGGCTCGTTCGTCACGCGTTCGGACCCGCGTGAATCGGCGGCCGGGCGTCTGGGCGACCAGAAGTTCGGGGCCAAGTGGATCAGCGACGTCAGCGTGTCGTACGACTTCGGCCGCCTGCGTGGGACGCTGGGAGCGGACAACGTGTTCAACGTCTACCCCGACCAGATCACGTTGCTCAACCCGGACAACTTCTTCGGCTCACGCCAGTACTCGCCGTTCTCGCCGTTCGGCGCGAATGGTCGCTTCGCTTACCTCCGCCTGGCATACACTCCTCGATGAAAAGCCTCTCCGGATTTCTCGTCGGCGTCGCGCTGTGCGGCGCTGTTCCTGTCACGTCACTCGTCGCGCAGGCGACGACCGGCACGGTCACCGGCAAGGTGACTGAGCTCGGCACTGGACGCCCCGTCTCGGGGGCGACTGTGCAGGCGCTCGGCACGACTCGCGGCACCATTACCGCCGACGACGGCACTTACCGGCTCGTGCTGCGCGCCGGCACCGTCGAGCTCAACGCGCGTCTCATCGGTTATGGATCGCTCACGAAACCAGTGACCGTCACGGCAGGTGGAACCACCACCACCGACTTTGCACTCGACAAGTCGGCGCTGAGTCTCGAAGCGGTTGCCGTGGTCGGATCGCGGCGTACGGAGCGTACGGTCACCGACGCGCCGGTGCCGATCGACGTCATCACCGCGGAACAGATCAAGCAGACCGGCCGCACCGAAGTCGGGCAGATCCTGCAGATGCTGGTGCCGTCGCTCAACTTCTCGCGGGCCACCGTTTCGGATGGTACGGACCACCAGCGTCCGTTCACGCTGCGTGGCCTCGGGCCCGACCAGGTCCTGGTGCTCGTGAACGGCAAGCGCCGCCACAATGGCGCGCTCGTGAACATCAACAATTCCATCGGGCGTGGATCGGCCGGCGTCGACATGAACGCGATCCCGGCGTCGGCCATCGAGCGCATCGAAGTGCTGCGCGACGGCGCGGCGGCGCAGTATGGATCCGACGCGATCGCCGGTGTCGTCAACATCGTGCTCAAGACCAACGCTCCGTTCGACGTGTCGAGCACCGTCGGCATCACGCACAAGGGTGACGGGCAGGTCACGCAGGCCGATGCGTCCAAGTCGTTCGCGCTCGGCGGTTCGGGATTCCTGAGCGTGGCCGGTGAGTTTCGCGACCGCGGGTTCACCAACCGCTCGCTGCCGGACCTGCGTCCGCAGTATGGCGATTCCATCTCGGTGGTGAATGGCGCATTCGTGCGTGCGCCCAATGCGCGTGCTGCCGATCCATTTCGCGTGAACCGTGTCAACCATCGGCAGGGCGATGCCGCGACGACCGACGCCATCGGGTTCTTCAACGCGGGCCGCACACTGGCCAGCGATGTGACGTTGTACGCATTCGGTGGCATCAGCCGGCGTCAGGGAGAAGCGGCTGGGTTCTGGCGACGTGCTGGAGACGCAAGGACGGTCCGTTCGCTCTGGCCCGATGGTTTCCTCCCGCTCATCAGCACCGACATCGTCGACCGTTCGCTGGGTATCGGTGCGAAGGGTGATGCGCTGGGGTGGAAGTATGACGTGAGCTCCGCCTACGGCTTCAACAGCATGCGTTTCGACATCTCGAACACCAACAATGCGTCGCTCGGAGCGGCAAGTCCGACGAACTTCTACGCCGGTTCGCTCCGCTTCAATCAGGTCACGAGCAACGTCGACATCGCGCGCGGCTTCGAGGTCGGCGCCGCATCGCCGCTCAATGTCGCCGTGGGCGGTGAGCATCGGTGGGAGCAGTATGGAATCGGGCAGGGGGAGCCCGACTCGTGGCGTGATGGTGGTGCGCAGCTCAAGGCCAACGGCCGTGCGCTAATCACGCCCGGCGACTCACTGCTGCGTGGGCAGCCTGGTGCACAGGTGTTCCCCGGCTTCCGGCCACAGGATGAAGTGAGCGAGACCCGCACGGCTGTTGCCGGCTACGTCGACCTCGAGCTCAAGCCTGTGGAGCGGTGGTTGATCGGCGTGGCCGGACGCGCGGAAAACTTCTCCGATTTTGGCAGCGCGGTGACCGGCAAGGTCGCATCGCGTCTCGAGCTCTCGAAGCAATTCTCGGTGCGCGGTGCGCTGAGCACCGGATTTCGTGCTCCATCGCTCGCACAGAGCAACCTGTCGGCGACGAGTACCAACTTCGTGGGAAATCCGCCGGTGCCGCAGGAAGTCGTCACGCTCCCGGTGAACAGCGCCGCGGCCAAGGCGCTCGGCGCCACACCGCTCAAGGCCGAACGGTCGCAGAACCTGTCGCTCGGATTCGCCTATACTCCGAGCCGCAGCTTTTCCGCGACGCTCGATGCGTACCGCATCACGATCGAGGACCGGGTCGTGTTCTCGGAAAACCTGCTGGGTGCGCAGGTGCAGTCGGCGCTCGTGGGGCTCGGATTCGTCGGGCAGACGTCCGCGCGCTACTTCACGAATGCCATCGATACACGGACCAATGGTGTCGACCTCGTGGCGAACTACGGCGTGACGCTACCGGATGATGCGACGATGCGTGTCACGTGGGGCACGAACTGGGGGCGCACGTTCGTCACGCGGATCTCCGACAATCCGCCGCAGCTGGCCGCACTCAATGCGAAGCTGTTTGCGCGGGTCGAGCGCAACCGAACCGAGGAAGCGCAGCCGCGTCTCAACAGCCGCCTCTCGGTGAACTACCAGAAGAAGGCCATTGGCTTCGAGGTGCAGCATGCCTACTTCGGAGCGTTCACGCTGCGCCAGGGCGCTGTGGTGGATGCAGCCGGCAATCCAGTGCCGGTCGTGACGAGCGCGCAGCAAGACCAGACGTATCGTGGCCGGTGGATCACGGACATGAGCGCCTCGTACAAGTTCACGCGTTTCACACTCACCGGCGGCCTGGACAACGCCTTCAACATTACGCCGGATCGCAACATCCCGATCAACGCGAACTCGGGCATTTTCCCATATACCGGCTTCTCGCCCTTCGGCTTCAATGGGCGCTTTGCTTACGTCCGGGTGGGTTATCGCCTGTAAATTCGCGGGAGTTACGACAGGCGCGATGCCAGAATCTCGGCCTTCTCCCGAAAACTGAAGACACGTCCGCACTGCCCGCACACGTAGTTCCCCGTGCGTTCGCCAAGGTCGTACTCCTTGGCGAACGACGGGTGAGGACAGGGCTTGTCACCCCACTCCTGCTGCAATGCGACGGCGCGTTTTTTCTGCACGGTGTTCAGGCTGCTGGACGGTGTCTGTTGCGTGTCTGTTGCGTGTCTGGGGAGAATCTAATGGCGCCTCGACCGGCAATCGTCGCACCCGCATCAATCCGCCATCGTGGAGGTACGCTGCGTCTCCGGCATCGTGGCGTACACGACGAGTGACCCGATGATGCATGCCGTGACGTACCAGTAAAACCACACCTCGTGACCCATGTTCTTGAACCAGAGCGCGAGGTATTCGGCCGTTCCGCCGAACAACGAGACGGTGATGGCGTATGGCAAACCAACGCCCAGCGCGCGTACACCGGCCGGGAACAGTTCGGCCTTGACGACGGCATTGATGGACGTGTAGCCGCTCACGGCGAGCAGTGCGACCACCAGCAGCAGCAGCGCCGAGGTCGTGTCACGGGTGTTCTGCAATGCCGTGAGCATGGGAATCGTGCCGAGTGTGCCCAGTATGCCGAATGACAACAGCACGGGCCGGCGCCCGACGCGGTCGGATATGGCGCCCACCAGTGGCTGCACGCACATGAAGATCAACAACGACACCGCCGATACCCGTGTCGCATCGGCTCGCGAAAATCCGCTGGTATTGACCAGGAATTTCTGAGCGTAGGTCGTGAACGTGTAGAACGCCACCGTGCCGCCGGCGGTGAGGCCGACGACGGTGGCGATGGCGCGTGGATGTCGCGCCAGTTCGCGCAGTCCGGTCGTCAATGGAGGGACGCTGCCCGGTGCCGCTGCATGCGCACGCGCCGCCTCGGCTCGGTCGGCACGGACGCGTTCGAACTCCGGGGATTCCTCGAGACCGCGCCGCAGGTAGATCGCGACAACGGCGCATGCGGCTCCGATGACGAACGGAATGCGCCATGCCCATTCGTCGAGCGCGGCGCTGCTCATGGTGGCCTGCAACACGAGCAGCAACGCCAGGGCGAGCAGCTGGCCCATGACGAGCGTGACGTACTGAAAGCTCGACCAGAAGCCCCGGTTACGCTGCCCGGCCATTTCGCTCAGGTAGGTGGCACTCGCGCCGTACTCGCCCCCGACGCTCAGGCCCTGCAGGAGACGCGCGAATACCAGCATCGCCGGCGCAGCCACGCCGATCGTCGCGTATCCCGGCGTCACGGCTATGAGCAGCGAGCCTCCGCACATGAGCAGCACGCTCGCCGTGAGCGCAGCGCGTCGACCATGGCGGTCGGCGTAGCGGCCGAGCAGCCATCCACCGACGGGCCGCATGAGAAATCCCACGGCGAACACCGCTGCGGCGTTGAGCAACTGCGCCGTCTGGCTCGCGGGTGGGAAGAAGGCTTTCGCGAAATACAGCGAGAACGCGGAGTAGACGTACCAGTCATACCACTCCACGAGGTTTCCGACGGAACCGCCGAAGATGGCGCGCAGGCGAAAGGTCGCAGACGGCACTGCTGCGGATGCGGACTGGGGATCGGGCATGCTGTCACAGGTGGGAGAGTGCGGTAACTTGCTGCATGACTGCGGACCCGATACGCGCGGTGGTCTTCGACCTGCTCACCGGTCTGCTCGATTCATGGACGCTTTGGAATGCGGTGGCCGGCGACGCGGCCACGGGCGCACGATGGCGTCAAATGTACCTGCGCCTCACCTATGCGCAGGGGGCGTACCGGCCGTATCTGGATCTCGTTGCCGACGCGGCGGTCGCGGCCGGGTTGCCGGCGACGCTGGCCGGCAACCTCGCGCGCGAGTGGCACCGGCTCCAGCCGTGGCCCGATGTGCAGGCGGTGCTCACGGAACTGCGGGCGCAGATCCCGCTCGGTGTCGTCACGAACTGCTCGACGGCCTTGGGCACCATCGCCGCGGAGCGCGTCGGCGTGCCCCTCGATGCGGTCATCACGGCGGAAGCGGTCGGCTGCTACAAGCCTGACCGTCGCTGCTATCTCGCCGTCGCGAGTGCGCTGGGCGTTGCACCCGCGGAGATCCTGTTCGTCGCCGGTTCACCGTTCGACATCGTCGGCGCATCGGCGGCCGGCATGCCCGTGTACTGGCACAATCACGCGGGCCAACCGATCCCTGACGGCCTCACCGTTACCGCGCCGTACATCGAGCGCCGAGATCTCGCGGACCTTCGCGACATCATCCGCGGTGGTTTGGGCGATCGTCAGCGAGATCGCTGAAGATGTCCTGCATCGCCGTCGCCAGCGCTGCGCGCAGTTCGTCGGCGGCGGCACCAAGATGATACGCCGCCACTACGACCGGTCGGAGTAGGCCCACCAGCGCGTCTGGTCGATCCGGTGCCGGCACTCGCGGAGGACGCGGTGCGACACGAGTGCCGCGCGCACCCTCCGTGATGACGACGCCAAGGCGCTCGAGTTCCGCGTACGCTCGTGCGACGGTGCCCGTTGCGATTCCCAGGGTATCCGCAAGCTGGCGCACCGGCGGCAGCCGATCACCCTCCTGCAACTGACCAGTCGCCACGGCTTCCTGCACTTGCCCCACGATCTGCTCGAAGATCGAACGGTCGGAGCGATCGTCGATGATGACGCGAAACTCCCGGGTTGCACCGCTTTCGGGAGCGGAAGTGTTCGCGCGCGCGGTGCCTTCCGACTTCGATGTGTCGGCGTCGCCAATCGTGCCTGAAAGCAACACGGCGCGGTCGATCGTCACGCCAATCTCCGCCAGCACACGTGCGGCGATGGACTCCGCATCGGCGAGAAGGCCAAGCAGGAGATGCTCGCTTCGCAGTGCCGGATTGCGCGCGTTACGCGCCCGCGTCATTGCACTTTCGAGGGCACGCTTCGCGCGCGACGTGTACGGGAGAAATCGATCGGCAGGTTTGTCGTGGGCAACCGATGCGGTGGCGCGCGGGAGGCTGCGGAGTGCGATTTCCACCCGCCGGCGCACGTCAGCCAGATCCGCCCCGCATGCGACGAGGAGCCGAGCGCCTCCACTGTCCTCCATCGCGGCAAGCGCGAGCAGCACGTGCTCTGGCCCGATATGCTCGTGTCCGAGCCGGATCGCCTCGACGCGGGCATCGGCGAGTGCCTGTCGGCAGCGAACACTGAACTCGGCGTCGGAACGGGCGGGGCGGGAGAAGAACATGGGAAGCTCCGGCTCGAAGAATAGATTGTACCACTCCGGCTGAACATGAGCCAGAGGCGGCTTTGTGTCAATGGGGGTGGTACAAGGCGCAGTCGTGTAGAATCCCGAATGCTCAATACGGCGGCTTTCGCACATGCCAGCACGCAGCTCCCCGACCTCGCGACCCTGGAGCTGGCGGCTGCTCTGGTCTACCAGGCATTACCGCCGACCCCGCAGTTCACGTGGCCGTTGCTCAACGCCCGGTGCGGAACCGAGGTGTGGCTCAAGCACGAGAATCACACGCCGGTCGGCGCGTTCAAGGTGCGTGGTGGGCTGGTGTATCTCGACGCACTACGGCGGAACGAGCCCGATGTGGCCGGCGTCGTCACCGCGACTCGTGGCAACCATGGGCAGTCGATCGCGTTCGCAGCGGCGCGGCATGGAATGCCGGCGCTCGTGGTGGTCCCGCGTGGCAACAGTGTCGAAAAGAACGCCGCAATGCGCGCACTCGGAGCCGAAGTGCTCGAGCATGGCGACGACTTTCAGGATGCCATCGAAGCAGCGGATCGAATCGCCGTCGAGCGAGGGTGGCATCGCGTTCCGTCGTTCCATCCGTTGCTCGTGACGGGTGTCGCGACGTACGGGTTGGAGCTGTTTCGCGGCGCACCGCCCCTCGACACGGTCTATGTGTCGATTGGTCTCGGCTCGGGCATCTGCGGGATAATTGCCGCGCGTGACGCACTCGGGCTGCATACCGAGATCGTCGGGGTGGTGTCGTCGGCCGCGCCAGCTTTCGCCCGGTCACTGGAGCGAGGTCAGGTGACGTCACACCCGGTCACGACGGCAATCGCCGATGGCATGGCCTGTCGTACACCGGTTGCGGATGCGCTCGCCATCGTCGCTCGTGGTGCATCGCGTGTGATCGAGGTCAGCGACGACGAGGTGGAAGCCGCCATGCGGGCGCTGTTCGCCGACACGCACAACGTCGCCGAAGGTGCGGGCGCGGCGCCGCTCGCGGGGCTGCAGCAGGATATCCAGCGGGATCAGGCGCCCCGACGCGCTGGCGTCGTGCTCACGGGAGGCAATGTGGACACGTCTTCATTTGCGCGGGTGCTAAAGGGGTGAAGCAGAAGCGGAGAAGCAGAAGCGGAAAAGCAGAAGCGGAACGGCTGAAGCCCAACAGCAGAAGCTGGATAGCAGAAGCGGAACGGCAGAAGTGTTGCGGTAGCGCGGATTGCGCTGCATATGGGTGCAGGCGCGTTCATTGGATCGACGGGATGGTCATCGCTGGAGGCATCAAGCATGGCTCGTGAGGCACTGCAGGCGATACGTGTCGCGATTCTCGCGGCGGACGGCTTCGAACAGATCGAGTTGATGCGCCCTCGTCAGACCATGCGCAAGCGTGGCGCCGACGTCGACGTGGTCTCGCTGCGGACAGGCTCGATACGCGCGGTGAACGGTCTCATGCCTTCGGGAAAGTTGACGGTCGATCGCTCGATCGACGACGTGGACTGTGATGATTACGACGCGCTGTTCATCCCGGGTGGGTTCATGAGTCCCGACCTGCTGCGACAGAGCGATCGTGTCCTGCGTTTCGTCCAGGCGTTCGATCGTGCGAACAAGCCGATCGCCTCGATCTGCCACGGTCCCTGGGTGCTGATCTCCGCTGGCCGAGTCGGCGGGCGTCGCATGACGTCGTGGCCGGGCATTCGGGACGACCTGCAGAACGCGGGCGCACTCTGGGAGAACAAGGCTGTCGTGCGGGACGGCAATCTGATCACGAGCCGGAGCCCGCTCGACTTGTTGCAATTCCACAAGGCGCTGGTCGAGCATTTCAGCCGCGATGGTGAGGCCAGGGAGCGTCGCACGTTCGTGCCTATCGGTGAAGCGGCCATCACGAGCATCGCGCTCGCAGCCGTCGGATATGGCATCACGCGCTATCGTCGTCGTACTGGATCAGCGCCCGATGACATGGCTCAGCCAGCGGCACCTGCGCTGTCGCTTGCATCCAGCGGCCCGGTGACCGTTCGCGATGCACATTCCGGGAAGCGCGAGCGCGAGAGCAAGCGCGAATACGAGCGCGACTCGTAACACGAATCAGGACACGAGGCACCGTACGAGGCACCGTACGAGGCACCGTACGCTCGTGGAGTTAGATTGCGACATCATGTACTCCCAGCGTGCCGCCGCCGCCGCTCTTGCCCTGTTGCTCGGCGCAGGCGCCCTTTCGCTTCAGGGCGCTGATTCACCGCGTGCGCCTCGTAGTATTCCTCCCCGCGCGCTCGATCCCATCGCGCGGCTCCAGAAGCGTGTCGAGCGCGGTGAAGTCGAATTGACGCGTGATTCGGTAATGGGGTACCTGCCGTCGTTGCTGCGCGCCCTCGACATACCCGTGTCGTCGCAGGGGCTCGTATTCTCCCGCACCAGCCTGCAAACCGATCGCATTGCCCCCTGGTCGCCGCGGGCGATCTACTTCAACGACGACGTGTACATCGGTTACGTGCAGGAAAGTGGGTTTCTCGAGATCGCCTCGATGGATCCCGACTCCGGGGCGGTGTTCTATACCCTCAATCAGCAACCACGCGAGCGCCCACGCTTCGAGCGAGAGGGGCGCACGTGCCTCATGTGCCACCAGTCACGCGCGGTGGCGGGTGGTGTGCCGGGCCTCATGGTGCTGTCCATGGTCGCCGATCGCAACGGTTACCCGATCACGGCCGCACACGACGGGAACACCATGGACGCCACGCCGGTGCGTCAACGATTCGGTGGCTGGTACGTGACTGGTACGCATGGCCGAACCGGGCACTCCGGCAACGTGTACTCCGACCTGCTCGCCCACGAGGTGTCGGACAAGGCGCAGTATCGCCGGCAGATCGACCTGACGTCGGCGAGCGCGCGCACGAGCGTTGCCGACAAGTTCGATACCACACCGTACCCAAGTGCGCACAGCGATATCGTCGCGCTGATGGTGCTGGTGCATCAGGCGACGGTGCACAACCTCATCTCGGTACTGCAGAACGTCGCCTCAACGGCGGGCCCACTTGCCACTGCAACGCCCACCGCGGCGAGTCGCGTGGGGAGTGCCGTCGAGAATCTCGTACGCGCGATGGTGTTCGCGCGCGAGGCGCCACTGGACGGCCCGATGCGCGGCACGAGCACGTTCGTTACAGACTTTGTCGGGGAAGGCCCTCGCGACGCTCGCGGCCGGTCGCTCCGCGAGTTCGAACTCGAGCGGCGGTTGTTCCGATATCCGCTGAGCTACCTGATTTATTCGCCGGGCTTTGGCGCACTTCCGGACGACGCACGCCGCGCGGTGTACCGCCGGCTGCGCAGCATTCTCGATGGCAACGATTCAAATCACGAACTGCGACACATCGGCCAAGCCGACCGGGTCGCGATCCTCGACATTCTCGCCGCGACGAAGCCAGAGTTTGTGACGATGTCGAAGTAGCGAATCGGCCAAGCCCGCGCCGCTGGTTCCTGAGCCGCTCATCTGCATACATTGAGAATGCTCCAGTGGCGATGGCTCCCGCAGTTCGCGGGGGATGCGTCCGTTCCGTGTGTATCCCATTCCTCCGTAAATGACCGACGCTTTCCGTGAGTCGCTGCAATCGGCGCTCGGCAATCAGTACGCGCTCGGCCGAGAGCTTGGCGGTGGCGGCATGAGTCGAGTGTTCGTCGCGCGGGATGAGGGGCTGGGTCGCGACGTGGTGGTGAAGGTGCTCTCCCCGACGCTCGCGCAGGAGTTCTCGATTGAGCGTTTCACGCGCGAGATCCGGCTTGCCGCCACGCTGCAGCACGCGCACATCGTTCCGCTGCTGAGCGCCGGCGCGATGCGCGAAGGGTTGCCGTTTTATCTCATGCCGTTCGTCGACGGGGAGTCGCTGCGTGACCGTCTTCTCCGCACGCGTGTGCTGTCGGTCGACGAGACCGTGCAGACGCTCAAGGATGTGAGCCGCGCGCTGGCGTATGCGCATGGCCGCGGCGTGATGCATAGAGACATCAAGCCCGACAACGTGATGCTGTCGGGTGGTGCGGCGGTCGTTACCGATTTCGGCATCGCCAAGGCGCTCAGCTCCGCACGCGAGACGAGCGGGAACGACGATACGCTCACTCGCATGGGGACGTCGATCGGCACGCCCGCGTACATGGCGCCGGAGCAGGGCACGGGCGATCCGGACACCGATCACCGGGCCGACATCTACGCACTCGGCGCGATGGCGTACGAGATGCTGTCCGGCGTGACGCCGTTCGGATCGCGGCCCGCACATGCCCTGCTGGTCGCACACGTGGCGGAAGCGCCCGTTCCCGTACAGCAGCATCGGCCCGACTTGCCCGCGGTGTTGGCGACGCTGGTGATGGCGTGCCTCGCGAAGGATCCTGATGCGCGACCGTCGAGCGCGACCGACGTACTGGCGGCACTCGACGACGTCGGTCGCACCGGTGTGACGACGGCCGCTTCGGCGAGTGTACCGAAGGTCGCCAAGCACGAAGCGACACCGCGACGCGGTTTGCGCACCGCCGCCTTGGCCGCGGCATGTCTGGCGGTACTCGGCGGCGGCGCATGGGCGGCACTGCGCTTCGCGAAGCGCGAGGTGGTCCCGGAGGGCACGTTGCTCGCCGTCATGCCATTCAACGTGCGTGATGCGGCATTGCCGATGTGGCGTGAAGGTCTCGTCGACCTGCTTTCGCGCAGCCTCGATGGAGTCGGTACGCTGCGTACCGTCGCGGCGTCGACCGTCATCGCCGGCGCCCCAGAACGGGCAGATCAAGCCGCGGCACTCGCGATCGCCGCCAAGACCGGTGCAGGGCTCGTGCTGTTCGGCGATCTCGATGCGCTCGGGCGTGATTCCGTACGGCTGCGCGCGTCGCTCTATGACGTTGGAGCGAAGCGCCTGCGTGCCGACATCGATATCCGCGGCGAGAGTGCACGGGTCGATGCGCTGGCGGACACGCTCGCGCTGCGCGTCCTGCGCACACTCGCCACCGATGGTGGACTCGGCAACGCGCGGCTCTACACCCTGGGCACGCGATCGCTACCCGCATTGAAGGCATTCCTGCAGGGGCAGCAGTTCTATCGCCGAGCGATGGTGGATTCTGCGCGCATCGCCTATCAGGCTGCCGTCGGTGAGGACAGCACGTTTGCGTTGGCATGGCGCGGTTTGGCGTCGCTGTACATCCGCCAGGGGCGCGAGAACGACCCGGAGGCGCAGCGCGCGCTCGATTTCGCCATCCGCTACAAGGCCGGGCGGAGCCCGCGTGACAGCCTCCTGTTACGAGCGGACTCACTGCGTCTCGCCGTCGTGCGGGTCGAATTCGCGAAGACCAATGCGCTCGACGCCCTTCCGTCACTGCCGGCGCTCTTCACGACGCTGCAGGACGCGACCACGCGCTATCCAAGCGATGCGGAGCTGTGGTTCGAGCTCGGCGATGCCCGGTATCATTTCGGTGAGTACGCGGGCGTTCCACTGAGCGATGCCCTGACGGCATTCGAACGGGGGATCGCGCTCGACTCGTCGTTCTCCGTACCGTACTTCCATGCGTTCGAGATCGCGATGCGCGCGGGACGGGCGGCCGACGGTGCCCGATATGCGCGGCTCTCCGTTCCGTTGCTGGCACCATCCACCGCGGTCTATTTCAAGGCGCTTGCGGGAATAGTGGAGCCATCCTCGGAGTATTCGGCGGCAACCACTGCACTGCTCGACTCACTGCCGGGTGCGTACATCGGTACGGCGCTCCAGCAGCTCATCAACCACTCGGACAGTGCCGCTGCAGCGGTACGGCTCGCGACGTGGCAGGACGCGCGCGCAGGGACACGGGAGAGCGCAGACTCCGCGGGGCTGCGCGAGGCGATCGCGTACGCGTTCGCATCACGTGGCCGGTTTCGCGAGGCGATCTCGCGCCGGGGGGACGGCATGTCTCCAACACTGTTCTATCAGCTGGTGCTGCTCGGTGCATCGCCACGGGACAGCGCGATGGACCGTGCGCGCCGGACCGTGCGCAACAACCCTGCAGGCGCGGCGAGCGCGGCGCGGCTGTTTCTCGAGGAGCGTGACACGGCGTCGATCGACCTGCTGCTGCGATGGGCTGACAGTGTCGACGCGGCCGCGACGACTCCTGCGCGATTTGCGCCGGTACTCCGCGCGTATCGTACGCTGGCTCGTGGGGACTCGGCCGGAGCGCTGCGGGAGTTGCTCGCCATTCCAATGGTGCAGTGTCGCAACCTGCCCTGCGCGGGCGGAATCACGGCCAGGCTGCTCGCTGCCGCCGGCCGTGAGCGTGATGCGGCGCGCGTGCTCGATCGCTGGCTCCCGTCGCTCGCGCCGAACGTCACGGTTCCGGCCGAGCTGCTCTATCGTGCGCGGTTGGCCGAGAAGCTGGGTGACGACGCCGGTGCACTCGCGGCGTACCGCAAGGTCGAGATGTTGTGGAGCGGTGGTGACCCGTTGGTCGAGACGACCGTCGCTGAAGCACGCGACGGCATACGGCGGTTGACTCGGCGATAGCGCAGGCGCAAATCGCGCCCGCGAATCGCCGAGCGAACCAGTCAGAAGGCTACGCCAGCGCGCCCGGGATCAGCGTCACGAACTGCTTCATCTCTTCCGGGGTCCCGATGCTGACGCGGCACCAGTCGGTGAACGGCTGGAACGTGCGGCCGACCATGAATCCGCGATCTAGGAAGTGCTTCTGCAAGCCCGCAACCGGGCGCCCCGCGTGGAAGAAGACGAAGTTCGTATGTGACGGTGCAACCCGCTTGCCGGCTTTCACCAGTGCATCCACCAGCAGCTTGCGCCCCTCGCGATTCTTCGCCTTGACGAAGTCCTGGTACTCGGTGTCCTTGAGCGACGCGATGGCCGCACGCGCGCCAAACGTGTTCGGTGCGCCCGTCGAAAACTCCGCAAGGCGCTTGATCACGTCCGGATGCGCCACGGCGAATCCGATGCGCAGTCCGGCGAGCGAGTGAATCTTGGACGCCGTCCGGGATACGATGATGTTGTGGCCGGCGGTCACGAGGTCCGTCATCGAGCGGTAGTTCGGATCGTCGACGAAATCGTGATACGCTTCATCCACCACCACCACGCACCGCTTCGCCGTGCTGGTCACGAAGTCGCGCATGCGCTGCTGGTTGTCGAGCACTGCGGTCGGGTTGTTCGGGTTGCACACGAACACGAGCTTCGTCTCACCTCCGACTTTGGCTTCCATTGCCTGAAAGTCGTGTCCGAGCTCTGAGGTGAGCGGCACCTTGTGTACGGTCATGCCCATCGACGTCGCGTACTCCGGCAGCTGCTCGAACGTGGGCCAGGGCAGGACGATCTCCCCGCCTCGCATGCCATACGCGAGCGCAACGAGCGAGAGCACTTCGCTCGACCCCTGCGTCACGAGCACCTGCTCCGGCTTGACGCCCACAGTGGCGGCAAAGGTGCTGGTGAGCTCCGCCAAGGCAGGCGACGCGTAGTGCGGGTGCTCGCTCCACGCACCCATCAGCGCATCCTTGGCCTTGGGCGACATGCCGAACGGGTTCTCGTTGAAGCACAGGCGAATCGGACCGGCTGCCCGACGGTGCAGGGTGATGTCGTGCTCGAGCTGCCGGAGTACCTCGCCATACCCGACTCCGCCCATCACGCGTGCAGACTCCATCGCCGGTAGCAGTCCCGGCAGCGCGACGGTTGCGCCGACGCCGAGGCCGGTCTTGATGAGCCACTGACGACGTGAGATGGAATCGGACATGTGATCCTCGGGCAGGGCGGTGGCGGGGCAGTGGCAGAAGCGCAGAGCGGATAATGCGTCTGCTTCGGGTGTCCCGCCAGCATTATCTTTCCACTGTGACTGCTACGCACTACGAGCTTCCCCGCGACCTGTTGCGGCGATTTCCTCCCGCCATTCGCGTCCGGGGCGAAGACTACGTCGCCCGCCGCCGGATTCGTGTCGATGCGGCGACGCCCGCCCGGATTCAGGCTACGGTGAGGGGCACCAGCGAATATCGTGTGGAAATCGTCGCGCGTCCTGGTGACCTGGGGGTGGCGTGCACCTGCGCGTATGCCGCCGATGCTCGAGCCTGCAAGCACGCCTGGGCTCTGCTCCGGTTTACCGGGGAGAACGGTTCGCTGGCGCCCCTGCTGTCGGTAGTCGCGGGTGAGCTACCGCGCGAGGTGCGCGCTGAGGTGCGCGCTGAGGATGCCCGTCAAGGCGTACCAGCAACAGCGCAGCCGTCGCAGGCGTGGCGGTCGCGCGACACGTCGCATCGGGGGCCCGTAACGGCGGACGATGTCTCTCGAACTGCCCTCGACTCCCCGGCGAGCCAGGGCGATATCGCCCACAGCCAGCAGCGGTGGACGGACGCGCGCCGGCTCGTGTATCTCGTCGATATCGACGAGACGGCACTCGCGGCTGGCATTGTCGTGGACATTGCGGCCGAAACGCGAGGGCTCGACGGCAATTGGAGCGCACCCGAACTCCTGACCGGTGGTGTGCCCGAGTGGCTTGCCGCGCCGGATCTGCAGGACGCACGCATTGCCGGAATGTTGCGCGCGTCGGAGCCGGTGCGTGCAGGTGCCTCGAGCCGCACGGCTGGGTTCGTGATCGGCGTGCGTGCGTTTCCCACGGTGCTGCAGGCGATCTGCGAAACGGGACGGTGCCGCCTCCGAAGCAGTCGTGCGGACGTCGATGGTCGGACGCTGCATATGGACGACGATGGTGCATGGCACCTGCGCCTTCGCGTACGGCGCACCAGTGGCACGCTGCACACACTCACGGGCGTGCTGGCGCGCGGCGCCGACGAAATCCCGCTGCCCGACACGTGGACCATGAATGCGGCAGGGTTCGTGATCACCCCATCGCGCGCCGCTGCTTCGCATGACTCCGGCAACGCCGGCGGCGATGCCCGCAGTCATGCCACCGTCATGGCGTTCGATCATGCCGGCGCATTCCCGTTGGCAACGGAGCTTCGCGCCGCGCCGTCGATGCTGCTCGACGGCGAGCTGTCCGAACTGCTGGAGCAGCTGCATGGCCTGCCACGGGTTCCAGAGCTCGACCTTCCGGAGGGCGCGCTCGTCGGCGAAGCGTTCGATGAACCGGTGCCGTCCGTAACCATCGGGAACGACCTCACGGGATGGCGCAATCGCGCATTTGCCCCGCTGACGCTCGAGTTCTGTTACGGTGCGGCGCGCGCGGCGGCCGGAACGACGGCGCGCACGCTGTTCGACCGCGCATCGCGCACGCTGCATCACCGGAACCGCGAAGCCGAACTCCGTGCGCGCTCGCGGTTGCTCGCACTTGGCGCCAAAGGCGAATGGAATCTCGATCGCCGCGAGTACGATCTCGTCATCGCGCGGGGCCGGCTCGGGCAGACGGTGTTGCTGCTGGTGCAGGAGGGGTGGCAGGTACGCGCCGACGGCGTGTCGTATCGTGCGCCGGGTGACATGCAGGCGTCGGTCAGTTCGGGCATCGACTGGTTCGACCTCTCGGGCACCGTGCGCTACGGCGATGTGCAGGTGCCACTTGCCGCCCTGCTGGAAGCACGTCGCAAGGGGAAAGACGTCGTGGAGATCGCGCCGGGCACGGTCGGCTTGCTGCCGATCGAACTGCTCGACAAGCTGGGCCTGCTCGCTGGTGCTGCCGAACGGATCGACGACGTGACGCGCTTTCGCGCGTCGCAACTCGTCCTGCTCGATGCGCTCCTCGATGCGTTGCCGGAAGCCGACGTCGACGAACCCTTCGCCCGCGCACGGGCCAAGCTGACATCGTTCGACCGGGTCGTGGCGTCGGACCCGCCAGAATCATTTCAAGGCACACTGCGCGACTACCAGCGCGAAGGCCTTGGCTGGTTCCATTTTCTTCGTCAGTTCGAGCTCGGCGGATGTCTCGCCGACGACATGGGCCTCGGGAAGACGGTGCAGGTGCTGGCACTGCTGGAAGCGCGCCGTGTCGAGGGCCATGGGCCATCGCTCGTAGTGGTGCCGCGTTCGCTCGTCTTCAATTGGATGCGTGAGGCCGAACGATTCGCGCCAGGGCTGCGCATCGTCGACCTGAGCATCGGCGCGCGTCGCATCGAGCTGCTCGACCGGGAGAGCACCGACGTCGTCGTGACCACGTACGGCGCGCTGCGTCGTGACGTTGATGCCTTGCAGGGTGTCGAGTTCGACTACGCCATTCTCGACGAGGCGCAGGCCGTCAAGAACGCGGGCACCGTGACGGCCAAGGCGTGCCGCCTGATTCGCGCGCGTCACCGGCTGGCATTGAGCGGCACGCCCATCGAGAATCGCATCGAGGAGCTGTGGAGTCTGCTCGAGTTCCTGAACCCGGGTATGTTGGGCACGAGTGCACGCTTCGCCGCCCTCGCGCGTGCGGCATCGGCCCCGCCACCGGTCGACGACGAAGGGGTGCTGCCGCCGGAGACGACGCCGGACACTGGCGCGAATCCCGATGGGCACGCACTCCTGTCACGCGCCTTGCAGCCCGTCATTCTGCGCCGCACCAAACGCATGGTGGCAACCGAGCTGCCGGAGAGGACGGAGCAGACGCTCGAGGTGACGCTCGAACCCAAGCAGCGCGCCTTCTACAACAGCCTGCTGCAGCATTTTCGTGGTACGGTGCTCGATCGGATCGAACGAGACGGCCTGCAGAAGTCGCGCATGCACGTGCTCGAAGCGTTGCTCCGCCTGCGACAGGCGGCGTGTCATCCCGCGCTTGCCGACCCGAAGAAAGCATCATTGCCGAGTGCGAAGCTCGATGCACTCATCCCGACGCTCGCGGAAGTCGCGGCCGAGGGACACAAGTCGATCGTGTTTTCACAGTTCACGAGTTTCCTCGCGCTCGTGCGCGAGCGGCTCGATGCAGAAGGCGTGAAGTACGAGTATCTCGATGGTCGCACGCGCGATCGCGAGGCACGCGTCGATCGCTTCCAGAACGATCCGGAGTGCCCGGTGTTCCTGATCAGCCTCAAGGCGGGCGGGCATGGGCTCAACCTGACTGCGGCCGAATACGTGTACCTGCTCGATCCGTGGTGGAATCCGGCGGTGGAAGCCCAGGCAATCGATCGTGCGCATCGCATCGGCCAGACGCGCCAGGTGATCGCCACGCGGTTCGTCGCGCGCGACACGATCGAAGAGAAGATCCTGCAGCTGCAGGGCTCGAAGCGCGCGCTCGCGGATGCAATTCTGACGAGCGACAAGGGCGCGCTCGCGAGTATTGGGCGTGCGGAGCTGGAGCTGTTGCTCGGCTAGCCGTCGGTTTGGATTTCGTCGCGAGGCTGGAACTGCCTGGTTGTTAGTCTGCAATATGGTGCGCGGCGCTACTCTGGAACTGAAGACCGCGAATTACGCAAATGCGCCTTCGGCGCAACCGCAAATGCAACCGTGTGGGCGACGGGCCAACGGTGCGTATCGTCGACATCGTCGTTTCAATTGTTGAACAGCTCGCGGGGCTCGAGGTCGCGCGCGGAGCTCCATCCAAAAAATGGCTCTTCCGGGAATTTCGGGATGATGGGGTGACAGCGCGACGGTGACGGCGCATCGTGGAGGCATCGACGGAGGATATTGGCGATGCCAGAGCCGGTGCCGAGTGACTTGGTGGGGCTGTTGCAGGCGGTGGGAGGATGG
>DASQZA010000136.1:0-1779 GCA_035638935.1 Gemmatimonas sp.
TAAGCCTCCACAGATGATCTTACCGGCTAGATCACCAGATTCAGCAAACGCCTGGGGACGAAAATGATCTTGCGGATCTCGCCGGTCACGAACCTCGCGATACCCGAATCGGCCAGCGCCGCAGCGACCGCGGCATCCTGCGCCGCATCCATCGCCACCATCACTTTGCCGCGAACCTTTCCGTTCACCTGCACCACCAGCTCGTACGACTCGTCGACGAGCAACGCCGGATCGAACGCTGGCCACCCTGCATCGAACACGCTCGTCGAATGGCCCAGCATCTCCCAGCACTCTTCGGCGAGATGCGGTGCGTAGGGCGCGATCATCTGGACGAGCGGCAGCACCTCGTCGCGATGCGCGACGCGATCCCCGCGCCGCATGGCGTTGATGTACTCCATCATCGCGGCGATGGCCGTGTTGTAGCCGAGCCGCGCGCTGTCCTCACCTGTCTTCTTGATCGTGCGGTGCAGCTTGCGCATCACGTCTGGGTCGGGCACACCCGCTGTTGACGCATCGCGCACCGTCGCCCACAAGCGGTCGAGAAAGCGTCGCACGCCGACGATTCCCTTGTCCTGAAAATCGCCCCCTTCCTCATACGGTCCGAGAAACATCAGGTACATGCGGAACGCATCGGCGCCCCACTGCTCCATGTAGCTGTCGGGATTGATGACGTTGCCCTTCGACTTGGACATCTTCGCGCCTTCGCGAATGATCATGCCGTGCGCGCGGAACCGCGTGAACGGTTCCTCGAATCCGACATGCCCACCGTCGTGCAGCACCATCGTCACGAATCGCGAGTACAGCAGGTGCAGCACGGCGTGCTCGTTGCCGCCGATGTACGAGTTCACCGGCAGCCACTGTTTCGTGCGTTCCCGGTCGAACGCGACATCTTCGCGCGACGCGCTCGGGTAGCGCAGGAAGTACCACGCACTGTCGAGAAACGTGTCCGAGACGTCGGTCTCGCGACGCGCCGACTTGCCGCACGTCGGACACGGAACGCGATACCACTCCTCATGGCGTGCGAGCGGTGATACGCCCGAATCGTCCGGCTTGAAATCGGGGATGAAGGGCAACTCGACCGGCAACTGCGATTCGGGCACGGGCACCGTACCGCAATCATCGCAATAGATGATGGGAATCGGCGGGCCCCAGTATCGTTGACGCGAGATGCACCAGTCATGCAAGCGGAAGTTCACGACGGCCTTGCCATGGCCACCGTCTTCCAGCCACGCGGTGACACGCTTCTTGGCTTCAGCCACCGACATGCCGTCGAATGCACCGGAGTTGACGAGATGTCCATCCTCGTCATCGGTGAATGCCTCGTCGAGCGGCGCACTCGCGTCGCTTCCAGCACCTGCGACGACGCGGGTGATCGGTAGGTTGAACACGCGCGCAAACTCGAAGTCGCGTTCGTCATGGCCCGGTACCGCCATGATCGCCCCTGTTCCGTACTCCATCAGCACGTAGTCCGCGATCCAGATCGGGATCAGCGCACCCGTGGCGGGATTGATGGCACTCGCGCCAGTGAAGACGCCGGTCTTCTCCTTCACGGACTTCCGCGACACGAGATCCTGCCGGCCGGTGCTCTCCTGATACTCGCGCACTGCATCGCGCTGGCCGGCTGTCGTTATGCGATCTACCAACGGGTGCTCGGGCGCGAGCACGAGATACGTCGCACCGAAGATCGTGTCGGCGCGCGTGGTGAAGACGCGGACGGAGGCATCGGCGCCGTCGACCTGGAACTGCAGCTCCGCGCCCTCGGAACGTCCGATCCAGTTG
>DASQZA010000137.1:0-5768 GCA_035638935.1 Gemmatimonas sp.
CCCGGTAGCTGTCACGGTATTGTGCCGGATCCCACGTCGTCGTCATGCTCTCCACGAGCTTCTCCGCCATCGTGAGTTCCTGCGGCCGGATGAGGCGACGGGCGTCCGTGCCTTCCTCGATGCCGAGCGCCGAAGGCTGCCGCAACTCCTCTTCATAACGCAGGAGATGCACCATGATCGCCTGGCGGTACGGGTAGATCGCCGCGATGTGCTGCTTGGTCCGGATCACGATCTGGGCGATACCTACACGCTCCGTCTCCTCGAGCGCCTTCACGAACAGCGCGTACGCTTTCTCGCTTCCCTTGAGTGGTCCCACCACGTACGGCTTGTCGAAGTAGGCGAGGTCGATGTCGCCTTCATGCACGAAACCCAGAATGTCGATCGAGCCGGCGGCACGTGGGTTGGCCGCCTTGAGGTCGTCGCTGGAGAGGATGACGTACTCTCCCTTGGCCACCGCAAACCCTTTGACGATGTCACCGCCGTCGATTTCTTCGCCGGTGCGCTTGTTGTACTTGCGATAGCCGATTGGCGAGTGATCGCGCGCATCCAGCATGGCGAGCTCGAGACCGACCGGCGACTCCGCACCGAAGAGTTCGACTCCAATACTGACGAGGCCGAATCCAAGGGTGCCCTTCCATATCCCGCGCGCCATCTGATCGCTCCGTTCATTCGGGTTGATCACGTCCATAGCAGGGATTGCGCCTTTCCACATCATTACCAACACGAAATGTGCACAGGTGAAATGAAAAAACTGCAATGAGAACCCGGAATAATCGTGTGAGAAGTCACAACACGAAAATTGCGGGCTCATACATTGCAAAGCACAATGCCATCCTCGCACCGAACATACGGGAACCGGCACATGCGCACTTACAAGCGACTTCTCGCGATCAGTTCACGCCATCTGAAGTTCCGCTGGCCGCCACTCGACAAGTGGCTCGATCACCGCACTTGGTGACGTGCTGAGGTCGTGAGCGGCTGAGTGCATGCACAAAAGCGCGTGCGCATCGGGTGATTCCGACACGCACGCGCGATGCAACCAATGACGACCCGCTGCGAACATGCAGGTCAGGCCGATCGTCTCACCTGCCGGTCTCAGCGCGGCGGCGGAACCGTTCCCGTGCTGCCAGCGCCCGTCGTGTCACCCCGCATCGTGCCCATCGAGTCCGCGGGGGCGAGCGTCCCTGCAGCAGCGCTCGTATCGCGATACGCACTGTCGGCCCGACCAGTGGCAACGTCGCCGCCCGTATTGCGTGCGAACAGGAACCAGAGCAGCCCGAGCACCAGCAAGCCAGCCAGCAACCACGGCAACACTGAGCGTTGCTTCTTCTCGATATTGATCTCTGCCATCCAAACCTCCTGAAGTACGAAACCAGCCGCGAATGGCAGCAAAATTGGCAAGTCTTGGTCCACGCATCGTCTGCTGACTCTGCATGGCGCCCGGTTTCTGAAAGCGCTAAGTTTGCTTCATCCAATGGCCTTGCCTTCTGTCAGGAGCACCTAATACCTGCCGAGCCGTCCCCTGAAATGCTCCGCCAGATGTCCGAGCGCTTCCGGGCCCTTGGCGAACCGGCGCGCCTGCAATTGCTCTATGCATTGCAGGAACGGGAACTGTCGGTGAACGAACTGGTCGAGGAAACGGGTTTCGGCCAAGCGAACGTCTCCAAGCATCTTCAGGTGCTCCACAGCCTGCGCTTCGTCAAGCGGCGCAAATCCGGCCTGTTCGTCTACTATGCGCTCGCCGATCGCAGCGTGCTGAACCTCTGCAACCTCGTCAGCCGGCGTGTCGAGTCGCAGCTGGAGGCTCAGCAGCGCATGCTCGAGGCGTGAGCCAGGAAGGGAGAGCCATGCACATCGAATTTTCCGGAGCCGCCCGCGAAGTGACGGGATCCTGCCACATCCTCCGGGTCAACGGTCGGACCGTGCTGCTCGACTGTGGCCTGTTTCAGGGCCGACGGAGCGAGAGCCGCGAGAAGAACCAGCGGCTGCCACTCCCCGTGGACCAGATCGACGCCGTCATTCTTTCGCACGCGCACATCGACCATGCAGGCCGGCTGCCGTTCCTCGTCGCGCAAGGCTACAGGGGCACGATCTGGGCGACGGCGGCGACGCGAGATCTCTGTGCCATCATGCTCGCGGACTCCGCGCACATCCAGGAGAAGGACGCGGAGTATCTGGAGCGTCGTGGACAGCCGCACGCTCCCCCACTGTACACGATGGCCGATGCGCGGAAGACGCAGGAGCACACCATCGGCGTGCCGTACCACAAATGGTTCGACGTGACCGATGGAGTGCGCGCGCACTTCACCGACGCCGGCCACATCCTGGGTTCCGCATCAGTGGTGATCGAGTGCCGCGAGGGCAGCATCACGAAGCGGCTGGTCTTCTCGGGGGACATTGGCCGGGACGGGCTCGCAATCATCCGGGATCCCGAGGCACCGACCGGTGGTGCGGACGTGATCATCTGCGAATCGACCTACGGCAATCGCGATCACGAATCGGTGGACGGCGCACGCGAACACCTTGGCCGCGTGGTGCGAGAAACGGCCGCACGCGGTGGCCGGATCCTGATCCCGTCGTTTGCCGTCGGCCGTACGCAGGAGTTGGTGTACGACCTGCATTCGTTGCGACGCAACGATGACATTCCGGCGATTCCCGTCATCATCGACTCGCCGCTCGCCATCGATGCGACGTCGGTGTTCGCGATGCATCCCGAAGTGTTCGACCAGAGTGAAGCGCTCGTGCGCTCGACGCCGCGTCTGTTCGACTTCCCGCTGGTGCGTTTCACCCGTGATGTCGAAGAATCGAAGGCGCTGAACAATGCGCGCGGTCCGATGGTCGTCATTGCGGCGTCGGGCATGGTGGAATCGGGACGCATCCTGCACCATCTGAAGAACGGGGCGAGCGACCCTCGCAACACGATACTCATCGTCGGCTTCCAAGCCGAGCACACGCTCGGGCGCCGCATCGTGGAGCGACGGCCGACGATTCGAGTGTTCGGAGAGGAGATTCCACTTGCCGCGCAGGTGGAAATCCTCAACGGATACAGTGCGCACGGTGATCGCGGCGAACTCCGTACGTGGCTCGACGAGGTGCGTGACGGGGGCGCGACAACCGGACGCAGCGCGCCGCGTGTGCATCTGGTACACGGCGAACCAACCTCGCAGGACGTATTCCGGGAAAGTCTGTCTGCTGCGGGCTATGCAGTCGACGCACCGGGGCCAGGGGACGTGCGTCCGCTCTGAGGGAACGCGCCTTCGCGACCGTTGCACATCCGGGATCGTGAGCGCCCGTCCCCGTGCTTCAGCTGCTAGCTTCAGGCATGTCCCGCCGTGCTCCGCGCGTCGCCGCTCGTGGCCTGCTCCGCCGTGGCCTGCTCCGTTGGGTGCTTGCAGTCCTGATCGTCGGTTGGTTGTGCTGCCTGCTGGCCATCATCGGCTGGTCGACGCGCGACGCCGCTGCATCGGCTGCAGGTGAGTCGGCCGATGCCATCATCGTGCTTGGCGCGGCGCAGTACGGCGGGCGGCCGTCCCCGGTGCTACGAGCGCGGCTCGACCACGCGCTGCAGGTGTGGAAGCAACGCCGTCCGCCGCGTGTCGTGCTCACGGGCGGACGTCGTGCAGGGGATCTGATCAGCGAGGCTGCCGCCGGCCGGCGGTACCTGATGCGACGCGGCGTTCCCTCCGCATCGATCCGCCTCGAAGCGCTCGGGCGAACGTCCCTCGCCTCGATGAGCGCCGCCGCGGAGCTCCTGCACGAGGATGATTCACTGCCAGCCCGACCCCGTGTGATCCTGGTCAGCGACCCGTTTCACATGCTGCGACTCGACGTGCTTGCACGCTTGCACGGGCTCGCGCCGATCCCATCGCCGACTCGCACGAGCCCGATTTCGGCGAACCGTTCGGTCGCCATCGAATACATCCTCCGCGAGTCGATCGCCCTGCCGACCGACGTAGTGCTGCTGCTCTGGCACAAGGTGACCGGCAACAGGGCTGGCACCACGACGTGAAACGCGCTCCAAGCGACCTAGTACTGGTCGTGCGCGCCTTCTCGCACGAGGCGCCGGCTGCCGGACGGAGACACTTCCCAAAGTGGACTGTCGGCAATGTCGTCGCCAAACGGTACCGCCGCGCTGTTCGGGGCGCCGTCACTCAGTGCCGCCACGAGGAACGAGTAGCTGCTCGCGCTGGCATACGACACCGTGTAGCCGAGGTCGGCCAGCGATCCGATCGTCACGCCACTGAGGGGCATACCACCACCCTGCGCGTATCCCTGCATGAGCTCATTCGCGAACACCGAGCGACGCCAATGCGAGTCGCGTGTACCCACGCCTCCGTTGTTCTCGACCGGAACCGGGAAGCCACTGTAACTGTTGCCGGGGATCGTCGCAAAGCGAGAGCGCGCTGCCGCGCCGGTGAAATACGGATCGTCGCCCCCGCGGCCCGAAAGCAGCGTCCGTTGGTGCGACCACAACGTGCCGATGCCCAGGATGTGCCCCATCTCGTGCAGCACGACATCATCGAGCGTACCGTTGTTGTTCAGCAACGCAAGATCGTCGATGTCGAGCTCGAAGAATCCGAGCACTGGCAGCTTGCTCACCGAGTTGACGTAGCACGGGCTGGCCTGACCGAGCGTCTTGCCGGCGCCATCGATGTTCGTGAGCCGCACGTAGATCACGAGATCGTTGAGCGTCTCCTTGATCGCGGGCAACCAGGATGCGCACTCGCCGGCAGGCGCATTGAGCGTCGTCGAGCCGATGTCGCCGATGATCACACGACGCCAGCGGATGACAGCCTTTGCAAATGCTTCGCGCTGCCGGTCCGTGCCACCGTCGCCGACGAAACGTACGTCGATGTCGAACTGCGAGACCGTCACTTGTGCACGCACCGTGACCGATTTGCCAGGCAGGCTCGGACTCGTCACCACGAGCGACTGGGATGTCGCGTTGCCGAACGTCCAGCCGCTCAGCGTCGCCGTGCCGCTGGTTGCATCGGATTGCACCGACGCGACACCCACCGTGCCGGAGCCTGCACCGGGAGTGAATGTCACGGGGACGCTGCCGACCGGATTACCGTTACGATCGACGACGCGCACGACAACAGGCGCCGGTGCCTGCATGCCTTCGAGGCCGCTCTGGTTGTCGCCCGATACGACGACGATGGACACGGGACCCGTGCCGATCGATACGGTGTTGATGTCGCTCGGAGACGTGGGCGAATCACCACCGGAACATGCAGTGGCGAGTACGATCATCACGGCAACAGGAGCAACACAGCGCGAGAATAGACGCATGACTGTCTGTGACTCCGTATGCGGCGAGGGCAGATGTCGGCGTCATCGCCGATGCATCTACAGGTTACGCTAACGGTTCCATGGTGTTCCGCAAGTTCATATGCACCACGTGTTGCACATCACATGATGACGAACGCATCTGCAGCAACGCGCGTCTACGCATGCGCACATGTCGCAGGCTACACCAACGCAAACGCGTCAGCGCAAACGCGTCAGCGTAAACGCGTCACGCACATGCGCAATCACAACCGCAAACGCGTGAAGGCACTCGCGTAGTCATGGCAATCTCGGCCGCAGCACGCGCCGGTTGCCGTTACGGTCGATACCGATGAGCGGAATGTTTGCGACGTCGCCTGCCAGATCCACGACCGCCGCGGCGGGCGATTCGAAGAACGCGGCGACACCCAACGAGAATGGATCGGCCGCAGTCAGCCGCACGCTCGGGTAACCGAGGTCCAGCAGCGATGCGACGGTGG
>DASQZA010000138.1:0-5232 GCA_035638935.1 Gemmatimonas sp.
CGAGGCACGCTCACTCCCCTCCGCTCCCACTTCAAACACAAATACCCAGAAGGATCACATGACTAGTCCCAGCTCTGATGCGCGCCGCGGATTCGTGGCGTTGCTGTCAGCTGTAATGCTTGTGTCGTGTTCGGATAACAACGAACCTACCGCGAACGTCAGCGCAGTCGATGCGCAGCCCGCGTTCGCAATCTCCGTCAGCAGCGGCAACTTTCAACAGTGCGCCAACGGTGGTGCCGGCGGTGAGCCGTGCGTCTACATCAACGGCGTGCTCAACGACAGCAAGAGTCTGTATCACGAGAGCGACGTGATTGCGCAACGCTTCGTGATCCCGGGGCTCACTGTGGGACACACGTACCGGCTGGCGTTCGATTACGGCTGGGAGAAGGCAGTCGCCCCCGGTCACATGAACTACGATTTCATCGCCGGCTGGAACACGACGCTCGCTGCGCTCGCCAATCCCTGCGGCAACCCACTGGGTAATGGCGGGGCCGACATCCGTGCCATCTGCAACACCCAAAACGCGCTCACGGCGACATATATCGGGACTGCAAGCATGCAGGTCATCCCCGATGCAATATTCACTACGAACGCACCGCTGGGATTGCAAGCGGAGTTGCAGGCATCGCTCGACCGCTTTCAGACCGTGCGCGGCGCCAGCGCCGTGCGTATGGACATCATCGGCGGCGACTTTCCTGGTGCCGCCTTCGATAACGTCACGTACAGGGTGAACGGCGACGATGTGAACGCGCGGTTTACCGTCCGGTTCATCGCGACGCGGACGACCGTGATGCTGCTCTGGGGCGGGCACTTCGCCGACAATCGCGACTTCAGTGCGTCGATCTGGGATCACGACAAGAACGCGGGAACGGCCGAGGGTAGTGGGAGCCTTACCGGCGCAGCAGGCCAGTCCGGCGCACCGTTCCACTTCACGCAGCAGTACATCAAGAACATCACCACCGGTGACTCGACCGGCATCGGCTCGCTGTCGAACAACGTGCAGGGAAGTGTGCTCGAGCCGATACCGAAAGCGAGCATCGCCATTGCGGCGAGTGCGACGAATGGCATCGGGGAGCCGCATACGTTCACCGTCACGCTGCGCAAGGACCTGGACAATGGTGCTGGCTCGGTGGCTGCGGCCGGCGAGCATGTGAACGTGACGTTGAGCCCGACGAACGGGGCCGTCGTCCAGGTGGACGCGGCTGCCAGCACGTGTGACGATGCGGGCGCGAACACCAATGCCAGTGGGCAATGTACGATCGTGTTCACGTCGAACGCCGCGGGCACGGTCACCGGATCTGCCAGCGCGACGTTGTCGCTCGGTGGGACGTCTGCCACGGTCAGCACTGATGGTTCCGGCGACAACTCCCCGGCGGCGGTCAAGCTTTTTGTGGCTGGTTCCCTCCTGTGGCTGAAGCACGACGGGCGTGGCGCACTGCTCGGAGGCGCGGTATTCACCGTCTGCCGCACGCACCTGTGGGACAGCGACCTCAATGGCGGCGCGGGCGGCTACGCCGATATCACTCCCGACATCTGCTCCGATGTCAGTGACAACGTGTCGGGCACCAACAACACGAGCGCGTCTCCGGCGGATCGCGACGGCACGAGCGGCAAGTTCGAGCTCGGTGGCCTCATTCTCGGACGGTACACGGTTACGGAGAAGACGCCACCGGTCGGGTACGCTCTCGACGGCGATACCGAAACGGTCAACCTGTCGACAACGGTCACGAGCTTCACTGTCGCGACGGCGTTCGTGAACGTCGCGCCGACAGCGAGCATCACGATCGCCGAAGCCGCGACGAATGGCATCGGAGAATCCCACACCTTCACCGTCACCCTGCGGAAAGACCTCGACAATGGTGCCGGATCGGTGGCAGCAGCCGGCGAGCATGTGGACGTGACGCTCACCCCGGCGGGCGATGCGGTGGTGACGTTGAATAGTGTGAGCAGCACCTGCGACGACGCGGGCCCGAACACCAACGCGAGTGGACAGTGCACCGTCGTATTCACGTCGACCACCGCGGGCACGATCACCGGAAGTGCCAGCGCGACGCTGTCGCTCAATGGCGTGTCGGTCACCGCGACGACCAATGGATCGGGACAGAACTCGGCGCCCGCAGTCAAGGCTTTCGTCGCGGGATCGCTCCGGTGGTTCAAGCACAACGGAACGGGCCAGCTTCTTGGCGGCGCCGTATTCACCGTCTGCCGCACCGAGCGATGGGACAGCGATCTCGGCGAAGATGGTGGCTACGTCGACATCGATCCCGACGTCTGTTTCGACGTGTCCGACAACGCGTCGGGCACCAACAACACGAATGCCCCGCCGGCGGACTGGGATGGCACGGGCGGTGAATTCCAGCTCAGCGGCCTCGTTCTGGGCAAGTATACGGTCAAGGAAAAAACGGCACCGGCCGGCTACATCCTCGACGCCGATACCGAGAGTGCCAGTCTGTCGACGACGTCGCCAAGCGCGACGATCAAGACGATCTTCGTGAACCTCAACCCGGACGCATTCATCACGATCAGTACCACCGCCACCAACAACACGACGGAGCCACACACCTTCACAGCGAAGATGACGGCGGTTCCCAATGGCGGGTCCCCGGTCTCGATCGCGGACTTCATCATCACAGTTTCGCCGGTGCCGAGCACGCTCGGTGCGATGTCGTGTGACGCATTCGATGCGACGACGAACAGCAAGACTTGCCGTCGCTCGATCAACAGCAACGTCGCAGGTGCATTCACCGCCAATGCAAGCGCGACGGCAGTGATCGCCGGAATTTCGATCGTGCGTGCGACGAACGGTGATCATGGTGTGGGTGGAAGCAACGCGGCAGTAAAGACGTACGTCGCGCCAGGCCTCGCCATCACCAAGACCCCTGACCTGGCGACGGATGCGGGCGGCACCGTGCAGGTGGGTGGAACTGCATCCTTCACGATCACCGTCAGCAACAGCAATGCGGCCGGGACGGGGACGGCGTTGGGTGTGGTCATGACGGACACGCTTCCGGCGGGACTCACCTGGACCGACAACAAGAGCGAATGCGCGATGGACCAGGTCACGGTGAGCATGGTCAGCCGCAGTCGCATCACGTGCACGATCGGAGACCTGGCCAAGGGCCAGAGCTTCGCCGTGACGGTGACGTCGAGTATCATCCCGTCCAGCTTCATCATGCTGCCGCCGTCCGCGACGACTGACGCTATCGAGGTGCAGGGCGACGGTAACCTCGACGACGATCTCGGGAAGCCGGGCAAGGATTGGAAGACCCTGCCGCTCAGCGTCTTCAACTGCGCGTTGAACGTGGGATGCCGGACCGACACGCCCTCGGGCTCGGCGGACAGCTCGTTCGGCGAGGGCTCGAAGGAAGACACGCCGGTGCCGGCGATCGTCGATGGCGGCATTCCGCCGAACAAGAGCGACCTGCGGCGCTTCTACGTGGCGCAGGAGCGCGTCGGTTCACAGGACTACGTGTATCTCGGCTGGACGCGTGTGCAGGATCCGAGCGGCACGACGAACATGGACTTCGAGCTGAATCAGTCCAGGCTCACGAGCACCAACCTCGTCACACCGGTGCGCACCGCGGGGGACATCCTCGTCCGATTCGACCTGTCCAACGGTGGCACGAACCCTCAGCTCTCCTACCACAAGTGGATCACCACTGGGTCGAAGAGTCAGTGCGAGGCAGCGAACGCGGTGCCGTGCTGGGGCAAACAGCAGACGTTGTCGAATGACGTCGTGGCCTCGATCAATACCGGTCCAATCACCGACGTCGACGGAAGCACGCTGAGTGCGCGCACGTTCGGCGAAGCCTCCATCAACCTGGCGAACTTCTTCACCGGCGGCGGCTGCCAGAGCTTTGGGCAGGCATACCTGAAGAGCCGCTCGTCGGACGCGTTCGGGTCTGCGATGAAGGACTACATCGCACCCATACCGGTGAACATCACGACCTGCAGGCCGGTCGATATGACGAACACGGCGTTCGCAAGCGCGTCGAACTTCGCCCCGACCGGCGGCAACTTGGGCGACCCAATCTCGGATACCGGCAGCATCAGGGTCACGGGCAATGGAAGCGCGTCGCTCAACCCGACTCCGGCACTCCTGAAGGGGATGTGGGCGGTCGTACCTCGGCGCTACATGTGGGCAGTGTGAACGGGTAGGGTGAACGGGCAGCGGGGGCGGATGCAGTCATGCATGCGCCCCCGCTGTGCACTTGGGAGACGCCGCTCGCTACAACTCGATCTCCGCACCGAGTTCGCACACCTGCTTCGGCGGCAGGCGATAGAACATCGTGGCACGACGCGCATTGCGTGACAGCAGTGCAAACAGCCGCTCGCGCCAGAGCGCCATGCCCGGTCGGTTCGTGGCGAGCAGGGTCTCCCGCCCGAGGAAGAACGTGGCCTCGTCCATCGTGATCGGCAGGCCGACCTCGTGCAGCCGTTCGATCACCGCTGGAACCTCTGCATCCTCCGCGAAGCCATGCCGCGCTACCACGCGGTAGAGATTCGGCGCAATGGTGTCCATGCTCAGGCGCGTCGCCTCGGAGACGTAGGCGGTCCCCTCGGTACGGATCGCGAGCAGCACGACGCGCTCATGCAGCACCTTGTTATGTCGCAGATTCTGCAGCAGCGGGGGTGGCACCAGGTCCGCGTTGCGCACGAGATACACCGCCGTGCCGGCCACGCGCACCGGCGGGTTCGCTTGCAGCTCCTCCAGGAGTTCCGGGATGCCGATCGTCCGCTCGGCAATACGTGACGCAAGCAAGCCCCGCCCGGTGCTCCAGGTCGTCATCACCGTGAACACGACGGCGGCAATCACGAGCGGGAACCAACCGCCGCTCGGAATCTTGAGCAGACTCGCGCCCCAGAAGCCGAGGTCGACGAAGAGAAACACGCTGGAAAGCGCGATCACCGCGGGCAGGCTCCACCTCCAGCGCGTATGCGCAACGACCGCGAACAGAATCGTCGTGAAGACCATGTCAGTGGTCACCGCGACACCGTAGGCGGCGGCCAGGTTGCTGGACGAGCGGAAGCCGACGACGAGCCCGATGCACGCGATCATCAGGAGCCAGTTGAGCCCCGGAATGTAGATCTGGCCGATCTGCGAGACGGACGTGTGTTTGATCTCCATGCGTGGCAGGTAGCCCAGCTGCACGGCCTGTCGTGTGAGCGAGAACGCGCCGGAAATCACCGCTTGCGAGGCGATGACGGTCGCCAGGGTGGTGAGGATGACGA
>DASQZA010000139.1:0-24694 GCA_035638935.1 Gemmatimonas sp.
GCGTTCGTGGTGCTGTTCCAACCGTAGAAGCCGGTGGCTCCACCCGCGTACGGGTAGTTCGAGTCGCCGGACACGCCGCATGGCGAATGTGGCCGCGAGAAGTTGTGCCCGAATTCGTGCGCGGCGACTTCATCGCCACTCGGGAGATAGTCCCAGCCTACCGCGGCCTTGCCTGGGACGTACCCGAAGCCGGCGATGCCGCTCGAGTACGAGACCTTCACGACACCGTAGTAATGCATCGATGCCGGAGCGCCGTCGGTCGCGCGCAGTGCATTCATCTCGGAGAGCACGGTCATCCATGCGCCGTTGTCGTCACCGGACTGCAGGGCCGCTGCCGCCGACGTGAAGGGCAGGCGCACGTCCGCGTTGATGGTGCCCAAAGGCATCATGAGCCGCGATTCGCGCAGGAACTGGCTCATGTTGGCGTTCGTCACGTTGCCCGAGACGCCGGCGATCACGACGGGCACGAAGCGCACGTTGAACGGTTTCACCGCGACAACGGAAAGCGTCTGCGGCGTGCCGCCACGCGGCCAGATGTTGTTCGTGCGATCCGCATCCGTCGCGACCGCATTTGCGGGATCGACGTCCGCGAGAATGCGCAGCGACGTGCGAACGTTTGCGGCGGGGATGATCGTGTTCCAGGTGGTGCTGAGCAACCCTTCGACCGTCGTGGTACGCACGCTCGCTTCGGGCGCGGCAATCGTGACCGTCTGCAGCAGTGTCGCACCGTCGTATACGCGCAGTCGCACGTCGGGTGTGAGCGAGTTGCTACGGCTCGTCTTCACGAAGACGCGGACGAGCGCATCGCGGCCGGCGACGAGCGGTACCGAGCCGTCCGGGCGTTGCACTGCCTGCGTAGCGTATGCGAACTCCACCGAAAGATCATCGCCGGCTGGCGGCGGTGGTGGCGGTGGTGGGGTCGGCGCATCGGCCGTGTAGACGATGCCGACGCTGTCCCGGCCACCGGAGGCGAGGGTGCGGGATGCGGATGCCGGCGATGCTGTGTATCCGGTGCCCGAATGCGTGAATGTGCTCGCCGCGACCGTGTAGCTCCCGGCGGCAAGCGACGTGATGGTCGTGCTCGCGTTGACCGTACGCGTGTATCCCGATGGGCCGGTAATTACGACATTCGGTGCAGCACCGGTTGGTACGCCGGCCAGCGTCACAACGAGCGTGCCGGTCGAGCTGCTCGTCGCATAGGTCACGGTGGCCACGGCTGCCGTGTACGATGCGGCTACCGTGAACGTCTGCGACACCGGGCTGGGCGTGTACACCAATCCATTCCGAGTCACAGAGCCGGCCGTGAGCGTGTAGCTCCCAGGCACCAGTCGCACGAGTGTGCCGTTGCCCGTGGCTGGCGCGATGTACCCATTCGGCCCGGTGACCTGCAGGTTGGCGTTGGTCGACGCCGGCAAGCCGGTGACGTTGACGACGATGAGGCCCGTGATCGGCGCGTACTGCACGTCGACCGTGTCGCGCGAGTCGAGCGTCAGTGTGCGCAGCGTAGTCGGCGATCCGGCGCGCAGGATGACGGAGGGTGTCGTGATGTCGGCCGCCTCGATGGTGTACTGGCCGGGCACCATCGCCTCGAAGGTCGTCGACGCACTCATCGAGCGATCGAATCCGTTCGGCCCCGTCACCCGCACCATTTCGGCCGTTGCGCCCCCTGCGCCGTTCACGCGCACGTGCAACGACGCCTGACGGAGTCTGTAGGTGATTGCTGCAGGGGTGGCGACGAGAGATGCCACCACCTGAACACTCTGCGCGCTCCCCGTTGGCCCGTACGATTCCGCGCCGGCGGCGACGTTTGCCGCGGTGACGGTGTAGGTGCCGGGAACGAGACCGAGCAGCGTCGCGGTGCCAGTGACGACGCGCGCGAATCCGGCCGGACCGGTCACCGTGACCGCTGCGGAGGTACCGCCCGGCAGTCCATTGACCAGCAGTGCAATCGACCCGGTCGACAGGGCATAGCGTACGGCCACCGTGTCCGTGCGATCACCGACGAGCGTTGCCTGTGACGTTGCAGTTGCCGCGCGCCACGTCGCCACTGGCTGTACTATGTCGTTCGCGGTGATCGTGTACGCACCGGGAACGAGGCCGTTGATGGCGGTGCTCCCACTCACTGCGCGCTGGTAACCGCCGGGGCCTGTCAGCCGCACGTAGTCTGTTGCGCCGCCCGGGGCGCCGTCGATGTCCAGCACGAGTGTCGCCGTGCTCGGTGCGTATGCGATGGTGACCGGTGCTGCGACGAGCGACGCGGATACCGTCACCTGTTGTGTTGCCGCCGCGGGCTTGAAAAGCGCGCCGGACAGCAAGACGTTCGGTGCGGTCACCGTGTACGTGCCCGGCGCAAGATCCGTCAGGGTGCTCGTTCCCCCGTGCGACTGTGAGAATCCGTTCGGCCCGGTCACGGTGAACTGCGCATCACTTCCAGCTGGGAGTCCGCTCACCATCACGGCGATTGCACCAGTGCTCACGGTGTACGCGACCCGGAATCCGATGGAGTCACCGGCGAGCACTGTACTCGTGTCCGACGCAGGGGTTGGGGTGTACGTGAAGCCGCTCCCGCGCACCGCGCGTGTGCCGACTGTCCACCGTCCACCGGCACCGGTCACCCGCTGGCTGGCGATGACTTCCTGCGACGCGCCCAATGGCGACGTGAGAGTGATGGCGGCGTCGGTGCCACTCGGCAGACCGGTCACCGCAACTCCGACCACTGCGGGTGCGACCGCATACACCACCGATGTGACAACAGGTGGAGCGCCACCGCCGACTTCCACTGTCTGCACGACAACAGTTCCGGCCAATGCACCGGCCGCGGATCGCACGGCGCGCGTGGTGATCGTGTACTGGCCAGCCAGTAGATCCGTGAGCGTTGCGCTCGTCGTGAGCGTGCGGGAAAAGCCATTCGGGCCGGTGACGACCACGTCGGCTGCGTCTCCGGCAGTCAGGCCGGCAATGTTCACGATCAGCGAACCGCGCGTCAGCGGATCGACGGCGCCCGGTGGTGGAACCGGTCCCGGTCCCGTCGTCGTGTCACCACCTCCGCCGCATGCTGCCAGCAGGGCAACCGCGATCAACGCACAACCGCGAAGCATGCGAAGGGGGCGGGAACTGCGGCGGAACAGAGTCGCGGACATGTCGCGGATTTTCTTGGAATGGTTTCAGAACACATTGATCCAGCCGCGAGACGGAATTGGATGCGACCTTCCGTGACGTGCCTGCTGGTATCTGACGAACCACCCCGAGCCGCATCACGCGCGGATCCAAGCACTCATTGATGATGGCAATATGCTTCATGGGGAAAACGCAGCGGGCAGCCCTCCGACGTGAGAAGGCTGCCCGCGGTGTGACGGAAATGCCGTGGCTAAAACAGCATCATCATCGGGCGTTCCAGCAGGCTCACGAGCGTCTGGAGGAATCGGGCGCCGACCGCGCCGTCGATGACACGATGATCGCAGCTCAGCGTGACACGCATGCGCTCACGCGGGACGAACGCGCCGTTCTCCCACACCGGCTTCGTTTCCGTGGCACCCACCGCCAGGATGGCCGCCTCCGGCGGATTGATGATCGCGGTGAACTGATCGATCCCGAACATGCCGAGGTTGGATACGGAGAACGTGCCTCCCGAATACTCCGCCGGTGCGAGCTTGCGTTCGCGCGCGCGCTTCGCGAGATCGCGGGCTTCGCGCCCGAGCTGGCCAAGGCCTTTCGTGTGTGCGTCGTTGATGACCGGCACGATGAGGCCATCATCGGTGGCGACCGCCATGCCGATGTTCGCCCGCGAGAAATAGCGAATGTGATCGGTCATCCAATGTGCATTCACTTCCGGATGCCGCACGAGCGCGATCGCCACTGCCTTGATGACGATGTCGTTGACCGAGACCTTGAACTGGTCACCCGCGGCCACCATCTGCGCACGCAGTTCACCGACCTTGGTCATGTCGATTTCGGCGGTCAGATAGAACGTCGGAATCGGGCCGATCGACTCACCGAGCCGGCGCGCGATGGTCTTTCGCATCTGCGTCAGCGGGACATCCTTGTAGTCGCCATCAAAATGAAGCGGTGAAGCAGAAGCGGGAACGGCAGAAGCGGGTGGAGCAGAAGCGGGAACTGCAGCAACTGCACTGACTGCTGCTTTCGCTGATTCGATGTCGCGACGGATGATGCGGCCGTTCGGGCCACTGCCCTGGACGCTTTCGAGTGCGATGCCGCGCTCGGATGCGAGACGACGCGCGAGTGGTGACGAGCGTGGTGGCCCTGACTGCGCACCGGATGCCGGTGCTGGTGCTGGTGCTGGTGCCGGTGCTGGTGCTGGTGCCGGTGCGGGGGCCGGTGCGGGGGCTGCTGTTTTCGCTTCTGCAGTACCTGCTTCCGCCGTTCCCGCTTCTGCCGTTCCCGCTTCTGCCGTACCCGCTTCCGCTGCCGGAGGCGCGGTTGCGCCTCCGGCGAGCGAACTAATGTCCTCGTCCGCAGTCGCGATCACTGCGATCGTCTGACCGACGGGGCTCGTGCCGCCTTCCTCGAGCATGCGAGCGCGCAGCACACCTTCACCGCGCGCGACGAGCTCCATGATGGCCTTGTCGGTCTCGACTTCGGCAATCGTTTCACCGTTTGCGACCGCATCGCCCACGTTCTTGAGCCACTTCACCAGGCGTCCCTCTTCCATCGTCGGAGAGAGCGCCTCCATCATCACCTTGGTTGCCATGGGGACGTATTGGCTCAGTCGATGTAGAGGACCTGCTTGACGGCCGCGATCGTCTTGGGGACGTCGGGTTTCGCGGCCTTCTCGAGACTCTTGGTATACGGCATCGGGGCGTCGGCCTGGTGCACGCGCAGTACCGGCGCGTCAAGATCGTCGAAGCAGTGCCGCTGCACGTAGTCGACCACCTGCGCGCCGACGCCGCACAGCTCCCACCCTTCTTCCACGACCACCGCGCGGTTCGTCTTGCGCACCGATGCGACGATCGCGTCGACGTCCATCGGACGAATCGTGCGCAGGTCGACGACATCACAGCGGATGCCATCCTTCGCGAGCAAGTCCGCGGCCTGCATCGCGACCAGCACCATCTTGCCGTGCGTGATCAGCGTGCAGTGATCACCCTCGCGCTTGAGGTCGGCCTTGCCGATCGGAATGACGTACTCCTCATCGGGCACTTCGCCCTTCGTGTTGTACAGCATTTCGCCTTCGAGAAAGCACACCGGGTTGTCGTCGCGAATCGCCGCCTTGAGCAGGCCCTTCGCATCGTACGGCGTGCCCGGTGCCACCACCTTGAGGCCCGGGATGTGGGCGAGCCACGACTCCCACGCCTGACTGTGCTGCGCGCTGAGCTGCAGCGCTGCACCGTTCGGACCGCGGAACACCATCGGCATCGGGAATTGTCCCCCCGACATGTAGAGCATCTTCGCCGCCGCATTGACCACCTGGTCGAGTGCGAGCAAAGCGAAGTTCCATGTCATGAACTCGATGATCGGTCGCAGGCCGGCCATCGCGGCGCCCACACCGACGCCCGTGAAGCCAAGCTCGGTGATCGGCGTGTCGACGACCCGCATCTCGCCGAACTCCTGCAGCAATCCCTTCGACACCTTGTACGCGCCCTGGTAGACGGCGACTTCCTCACCCATCAGGAACACGCGATCGTCGCGGTGCATCTCTTCGCGCAGCGCCTGATTGAGCGCATCGCGGTAGGTAATGACGGCCATGTGGATGTTCCGGGTCAGCTCGTGGTTTCGACCAGGATGTCTTCCATCAGCGCTTCCAGCGGCAGCTCGGGGCTGGCCTCGGCGAAATCGATGGAATCCTGTACGATCTTCTTGATCTCCTCGTCCATCGCGGCGACTTCCTCCGGCGTGATCTCGCCGGCTTCTTCCATGCGCTGGCGATGCAGCACGATAGGGTCGCGCTTGAGATACTTGTCGAGCTCTTCCTTCGTGCGATACGTGCCGCTCACGGCGTCCGACATCGAGTGACCCATGAAGCGGTACGTGCGAATCTCGAGCAGCGTCGGCGTTCCGTCCTTGCGAGCGCGCTCGATCGCCTCGGCGGCTGCAGCACGCACCGCATGTACATCCTGACCGTCGACGACATCGCGCGGCATATCGTACGACGCCCCGCGCTTGTAGATGTCGTTGATCGCCGACGCGCGCTCGATCGCGGTGCCCATGCCGTATCGGTTGTTCTCGATGATGAACAGGCAGGGCAGCTTCCAGAGCGCCGCCATATTGAGCGCCTCGTGGAAGGCTCCGTTGTTCACGGCCGCCTCACCCATGAAGCACACGATGACCTGATCGCCGCCGCGATACTTGATTGCGAACCCGACGCCCGCGGCGATCGGGATGTGCCCGCCGACGATGCCATGCCCGCCGAGGAAGCCGAGGCTGCGGTCGAACATGTGCATCGATCCGCCCTTGCCGCGCGCGCAGCCGTCCTGTCGGCCAAACAGCTCGGCCATGACCGAGCGCGGCGTCATCCCACGCGCGAGCGCCTGTCCGTGGTCGCGGTACGTCGTGATGATGTAGTCGTTGGCACGAAGCTGTGCGATGACACCGGTGGAAATGGCTTCCTGTCCGATGTAGAGATGACAGAAGCCGCCGATGCGACCGATCGCGTACATCTCCGCCGTGCGCTCCTCGAATCGCCGCTGCAGCAGCATGGAGTACAGGAGGTCGCGATTGAGTGCTTTATCCGTCGATGGCGCAGCTGGCGGCGGCGCGTCGTCTTTTTTGCGGGGCTTGGACATGAAGGGCAGAAGCTGAAGGGCAGAAGCTGAGGGGCAGAAGCGGAACTGCAGAAGTGGAACCGCCGAAGCGATTACACTCCGGCTGCTTGCACCTGCTCCCAGGCGTGGTAGCTCGAGCGCACCAACGGGCCGCTCTCGACGTGGCGGAAGCCCATGGTCATGCCCGTCTCGTAGAACCAGCGGAACTCTTCCGGCGTGACGTAACGATCGAGGGCGATGTGGCCGTCCGACGGACGCAGGTACTGGCCAAGCGTGAGGATGTCGACGTCGACGGCGCGAAGGTCGCGCATGGTCTCGACGACTTCCTCATTCGTCTCGCCCAACCCGAGGATGATGCCCGTCTTCGTGGGAATGTCCGGGGCGTACCGCTTGGCGATGCGGAAAATCTCGAGCAGACGTTCGTAGCGGCCGCCGGGCCGTGCCTTCTTGTAAAGGCGCGGCACCGTTTCCGTATTGTGATTGTAGATGTCGGGACGGGCATCGAGCACCGCGTGAATCGAGTCGACGTTGCCCTGAAAGTCCGGGACGAGCACCTCGATCGAGCAGCTCGGAAGCCGGTCGTGGATCTGCCGGATGGTTTCGGCGAAGATGTATGCACCGAAATCCGGCAGGTCGTCGCGGTCGACCGAGGTAATGACCGCATGGCGCAGATTGAGTTCGGCGATTGCCTGGGCGACGCGAGCCGGCTCCCCGATGTCGTACGCCGGTGGCCGGCCGTGCGAGACCGCGCAGTAGGCGCAGTTTCGAGTGCAGACGCTGCCCAGGATCATGAACGTGGCGGTGCCATGCTCCCAGCACTCGCCGATGTTCGGGCAATGCGCTTCCTCGCAGACGGTGTGGAGATCGAGCTCCTTCATCATCTGCTTGAGGCGCACGTAGTTGGTGCCACCGGGCGCCTTCACCTTGAGCCATTGCGGCTTCCGCTCCGGGAGCGGGTCGCGGCGATGGCGCCCCATGATCTGGTAGAGCTGCTCGGCCATTGAACGAAATCGGAGAAAGCGCCCGGGAATCGAGCGTGATCACGGAATGGTAGCCCAGTGTCACCACAGGGGCTACGCAACCATAACCACCTAAATCGTTTTAGCTGGAAACGGAGTTCGGGGATGTGGGGTAACGGTGGTCAGGCACTGGTGAAACCTCGCCCCGACTCTATCGTACGCCCGAATAGACTCTCGACATTTTTCACGCTTCACCGATTGCCCCATGCTGCGCACCCTGTTCACGATCGGCCTCGTTGCAGTGCTCGGCCTGTTCGCCCTCAAGGTCGTTTTCGGTCTGCTCGGCCCGCTCGTCGCGCTGCTGCTCATGCTGCTGGTGTTCGCGATCAAGGTCGCGCTGATCGGTCTCGCCATCTATGTGGTTGTGCGGATCCTGAGCCCGTCGACGGCGTCCAAGATCGACGCCAAATTCCGGAAATAGATCCGTTCGGCTGACGATCTGGAGTCGTCAGCCGAGCTCGTTGGAGGGGCGGTCGCTGTTGCCGGCCGGTGAATCGTCACCGCTGGACTCTCCGCCGGCATCGCTGCCTGCATCGCTACTTGCATCGCCGCCGCTGCGCTTGCCACGCCCCCGGGACCGTCGCGCGCCTCCGCGCCGTCCGCGCCGCCCGCGCCGCCGGGCACGAGCCTCGGAATCCGATTCGGTGCCGGTTTCGCCTTCGGATGCTCCGTCGTGCTCTTCTTCAGACCGTGAGTCGTCGTCCGAATCGGCGTGCTGGACCTCGGCGGCGCCGGACTCCTCATGACCCTTCGCGCTCTGCGGGGGCGTGCCGCGATCACGTCGGTGGCGGGTCGGCTCGATTCGAATCTCTATCCCGCGATCGGCGTCGCTCGAATCATCCGTATCCGAAGGCAGTTCCGACGAGTCCGCCTCGGAATTGGCTGACTCTGCTCCTTCCTCAGCGCTTTCGGTGCCATCGCGCCCGCGCCGACGGCGACCCCGCCGGTTGCGCCGCCGTTTGCGGCCTGGTGCCGCCTCGCCCTCGCCCTCGCCACTCTCGCTGGCGAAGCCATCCTCATCACCGGCCGACCCTGCACGCGCGTTTGCGTCCGCACTGGCGGGCTCGTCATCGGCGTACGGCGAGCGATCCGTGTTTTCTGAAGTGCCCGCTGTTGCCGGCGAATCAACGTCGTCCGGCACGGCACCCGCACGATCGTCGTCGAGCGATGCAAATGGCGAGTCGCGTCGTGGTGGAGGTGCAAACGGATCGCTCAGCGTGAGCGTTTCGTCGATCCCTGCCGGTCGACGCGGCGCACGTGGCGTCGCGTTGCGACCTTCGGTGCTCCGACCCTCGCGCTTCGTGCCGCCCTTTTCTTCACGCGATGCATCGCGACGCGCAGAACGAGCCGACTCGCGTTCCGCGGCCCGCTCTGCGGATTCCTCGAGTGACTCCCCGCGTGGTGCGCGCCGAGCGCGGGGCTCGACACTGTTGTCCGGTCGTGATTCTCCTTTCGGCACACGCGGTGAACGGGGGGTGCTTTCCCGCAGCGACCCGTCGCGCAGCGTGGCATCACGCGCGGCATCACGCTTCGACGAGTCGCGTCCGCGGCGGGCGCCAGCACCAGCGCTGTCCCGCGTACTTTCACGCGTGCTTTCCCGCGTGCCCTCACGCCCGGTCTCTCGCGTTTCTCGCGCCGTCTCGCGTGTGACATCCCGGCTGCTGTCGCGCGCGACATCGCGTGCGCCGTCGCGTGCGCCGTCGCGTGCGCCGTCGCGCGAGCCATCACGCGCGCCGCGATCCGGGGCCGCTTCCGGTGCCGTCGTCGGAGTGGCCTTTCGTCCACGTGCGGTCCATCCCCATCGCAGACTCGCAACGGCATCCCGCCACGTAGCACGGCGCGTTTCGCGCATGCGCACGCCGTACGTGGGTTCCATCGGCACCGACTCCACACGTCGCGCGTGGGGCACGAGGCGAAGGAGGAAATCGGCGTTGGCAGTCCAGCTGTCGCCGTCGGCAACGGCCGTGTCTCCGCTCGCGCGGAGCAGGTCGCGCAGTACGGAGATGCGGACGAGTCGCATGGACCCGGTCAGGTCGCGCACGCCATGGACGCGGATGAATGGCCGGAGCGTCCAGCGCGCCGTCGAGAACAGTCGCTTCACCGGAATCGGCGCATCCACGACCGCGGTGCGCTCGCCGACGACCACATCCGCGCCACCTTCGAACCGGCGCGCAAACTCCGGCACGATGCCCGGCGGATCGGTGAAGTCGCCTTGCAGCAACAGGAATGCGTCGCGTCGTGGGTACCGGGTCGCAGCCGATACATGTCGCACCAGTGCGTCGAGCGCCCCGGCATACCCGACTGGCGTCTTCCCGCGGATCACCGTCACGGGCATTGCGCTCGCATACTGCTCAGCGACATCGGCGGTTTCGTCAGTGCTCGCGTCGTCGTAGACCACGACTTCGTACTCGCGAGGGAACTCGTCGAGGACGGTACGAAGCCGCCAGAGCAGGACGCCGATGGTGGCGACCTCGTTGTGCGCAGGAATTGCGAGGTAGAGCAACGGGGCAGGGCGATAGGTCGCGGACGCGCGCCCGGTCGCCGGCAGAATCCCGCCGGCGAACTGACGTACTGTCGTGCTGGTATGCGTCCGATAATAACAGAGAGCGGGCCACGACGGAGCACCGGAGGCGCCAGCCAGGCACCAGCCAGGCACCGGAGGGGCCGATCACGGGTACCAGTGCACAGCAAGTGCACATGACGTGCACCGGAGGATGACGCATGATTCTCGCAGATGTCCGGTCCCGGCTTGGCCGGGAGGATGCGCAGCTGGTGGTTCGGTTGGTGTCGCGCGGGTCCGCGGCGTCGCTGGAAGAGGCCGAGGATACCCTGGCAAACGGGGGACTCGACCCGCTGCTGGACGATCCTCGCCTGCTCGCCGGCTTGTTCGAATCCCGGCAGGGTTCGAATGCGTCGCTCGCGTTGCTCGCGTACGTCCTCGTGCGCCATGCCCTGAAATCTGCCGGCGATGACGACCGGGTCATGGCGGACTACGTGGCGGCGATCCTCATGCACTTCGGCATGCGTGGGCGCGCCAACCAGATTGCCGAGCACGACGACGCCACCTACGACACGCTGGCGTCGCTCGGAGAAGAGGTGGAGGGCGACCACGCGCGACGCAGCTTCCTGGCTCGGGCGCACCTCGGCAACTACGCGCTCTGGATGAGCGGGATGTTTCCGGACCATATCGAGAGCAAACGATGGCGTCGCGGTGGCCCGGATCTCGAGTACTTCGAGTCGATGGGCCAGCGGGGATTCCGTCTGGCGGCAACGCACCGGATGGCGTCGGAGCGAGGGATGACGCCGCTCTACCTCGCCGCCGCCGAGCGCTTCGCTGTCCTGCGCATGGCGCTCAATCGGGTCAGCGACCGCTTCCTCTTTCCGCACGTCCACACGCCCGAACGACTGATGCGGCAGGTTCGAGACGAGAGTCGCTGGCACTTCCGCCAGTAAACTCGCGATGATGCCGACACGTCGTGGGAACCGGAGGCGGCAGGTGCAGTACGGGGAGTAGATTCCCGTGGTCGGCTTCGTGCGCAGCTGCCTCGTGCGCGACCGCCTTCTCCCACCTGCCGCCCGTCCGACGAGGTTCTGCGACGTCATGTTCGATCAACTGCGGGACTCCCTGCGGAGCCTGTCCGGCCGACTGCCACCCGAGGAACGACGCCGGGTCACCTCGGCCATGCGTGATGCGATGATTCACGCAAAGGTTTCGCTACAGGACCTGCGCGATGGGATCGCAACCACCGAATCGCGCCTCGCCAAGGAGCGCGCCGAACTGGATACGGTGCGCCGGCGGCAGGGGCTGGCCGCCGGTATCGGTGACCAGGAGACGGTGGCAGTCGCCGAACGGTTTGCCACGCAACATGCCGAACGAGTGACCATGCTCGAGACGAAGCTGATGTCCCAGCAGCAGGAACTGACAGTGGCCGAGCGCGAGCTCGATGACATGTCGACGCAGCTACGGATGGCGATCTCGGGGCTGGACTCGACCATGGGTGGTCATGACGCCACCGCTCGCCGTGAGGTCGATGCGCTGCTGGACGATTCGATGGACTCGAATGACGACGCCCGCTCACCCGAACATACCACAGTCCGGCGCAGCCGCGCCGAACGCGAGGCGGATGCCGAAGACCGCCTCGCGGAACTCAAGCGCCGCATGGGCAAGTGAACGCGTTATCGCATCGCCTGCCACGCTCGCTCGTGATTGCGGCGACGCTCGGCTGCCCAGCGGCGCTCCGCGCGCAGAACGAAACGCCCGTGCGCACGGTGCCTGCGTCGAGCCGCGGTGTGCTGCCCGTGGACGCATGTGCCGGGCAGCCGATCAGCGACATCGTGATCATCAACCAGCCGCCGTATACCGACAAGTTGCCGCGCAGGGTGGATTTCCTGCGTCGCGGTGTTCGAGCGCTGCATGCGACCACGGATCCAGCGGTGATCCAGCGCTACCTGTTGGTGAAGGTCGGTGACCCCTGCAACCAGATCAGCCGGGCAGAGTCCGAGCGCATCCTGCGCGCACAGCCGTTCCTGTCGGATGCCCGCATCTCGGTGTACGACAACGGCAACGGCGGCGTGCGGCTCGAAGTGGAAACGCGCGACGAATTCAGCCTCATCGTGCAGCCGCTGGTCCGCACGCAGGCGCCGGTATTTCGGGGTCTGCGATTTGGTGAGGGCAACTTCGCTGGTGCTGCCAAGCTCGCGGCAGTCGAATGGCGCGACGGTCTGGCGTACAACGACGTACTCGGCGTGCAGTACGCCGACTATCAGTTCCTCGGTTCACGCAACGAGTTGCGGCTCAACGTGCGCCAAGCGGAGCGCGGCCAGGACATTCGGCTCGAGGTCGTGCGTCCGTACTACACCGACCTGCAACGCTTCGCGTTCATCGGATCGTTCGGCAGCGTGCGGGATTTCGTATCGTTACGGCGCCCCGGTCTCGAGCAGAATGCCGTCGGTGTCGCGCGCGAGTTTGCGAATCTCGGTGGCGTGATGCGCGTGGGGCCGGTTGGCCGTCTGAAGCTCATCGGTGGCTTGCTCACGCGAGAGTTCGAGCGTTCCGACACCTTGCCGCGTCTCATCACGCCGCTGGGTTTTCGTCCGGACAGCGGCGGTGCCGTACCCGCCGATTTCCGTCGCCAGCGGGTCACGCGCGTGAATGCGTTGCTCGGTGTCCGTCGCATCCGGTTCGAACGCGTACAAGGCTTCGACGCGCTCGTCGGCGCGCAGGACGTGCGTGTCGGCATGCAGGTCGGCCTCGTGCTGGGACAATCGATCGGCCTGTTCGGGTCGCGGGACCGCGATCGATTCGTGGCGACCAACATCTACGGTGGCGTGGGCAACCAGCGGTCGTTCCTTGGCGTGCAAGGCGTGTCGGAAGCACGCTTCGATCGGCGCGATGGCGAATGGGACAGCCACGTCATGAGCGGCCGGCTGGCGTACTATGCGAAGCCGGCGACGAAGCAGCTCACGCTGATGGAGCTGGAGTACTCGTCCGGGTCCGACATGCGTGTTCCGTTCCAGCTGTCGCTGGCCGATCGCGACGGCGGGCTCCTTGGGCACCGCCGATCGCAAGATCCCGGTGCGCACCGCATGATCTTCCGCACGGAGCAGCGGCTCATCGTGCCGACACGCTACAACGTCGGCGACCTTGGCTTCGCACTGTTTGCCGAAGCGGGCAGGCTCTGGCGCGGACCCACGGCGCCATACTCGGTGACGACGCCTGTGCGGAGCGCGGCAGGGCTGTCCATTCTCGCGGCAGTGCCGCCGCGCTCGCGCCGACTCTGGCGCGTCGATTTCGCAATGCCCGTCGGCGGCGATCGCGACCGGAAGTTCGAAGTACGCTTCTCGAGCGAAGATCGAACCCGCGTGTTCTGGCAGGAACCGCGGGATGTTCTGATGGCTCGGGAAAGGACTATTCCGAATTCGCTGTTCACATGGCCCTAGACGCCAGGCGTCTGTCGCCTGGCGCCTGGCGTCCAAGTCCAAGGCGTCTACGCCTTCACCGAACTCGTAAGCCGTCGTAAGAGCGGAACGCAAAGCAGCATCAAAACCGATGCGATCAGCGATGACACGACGAAGATCATGAAGAAGCCCTTGTTCGTGCCGCTGAGTGACTGGATGTAGCCGGCAACGCCGCTCATCGGGGCGGTGGGTGCCTCGCCCGGAAGTGGTGTGAACCCTGCGACGAAACCTGCGAGCTTGTTGGCGGCGGCGTTGGCGAGAAACCAGACGCCCATCAGCAGTGAGGCGAAGCGCACGGGCGCTACCTTCGTCACGTACGAGAGGCCCACCGGAGAGAGGCAGAGTTCGCCCCACGTGTGGAACGTGTAGGCTGCGACGAGCCAGAGCGGGCTGACCTTGATGCCGGCATCCGCGCGCGCGCCGCCGACTACGAGGAACAGGAAGCCCACACCGAGCAGGGTGAGTCCGACGGCCATCTTGAGCGGGGTGCTGGGCTCCTTGCCCATCGCGCCGAGCTTGAGCCACATGATGGCGAAGATCGGTGCGAAGGTGAGAATCACGAAGGGGTTCACCGACTGGAACCAGGTCGACGGAATCGCGAATCCGCCAAGCTGCAAATCGGTGAACTTGTCGGCGAAGAGCGCCATCGACGAACCGGTCTGCTCGTACGCCGCCCAGAAGAACACGACGAAGAACGCGACGATGAACAGCGCGATCACCCGCCGGCGCTCTTCACCATGTGTGCCCAACACCGTGATGGCGAGCGCGGCACCGATCACCGCGCTCACGCCGGCGCTCAACAAACTGCCGCCACCGATGAAATAGCCGACGATTGCACCGGCAACCGCGCCGATGACGCCGTTGATCGAGCTCGCATCCTTCGTGGCCGGTTCGTTGGTCCGCGTCGCGCTTGCCGCGACCGTGGTGCTCGCTCGGTCGCCGATGTCGCCCAGGTACTTCCGTTTCGTGGCGACGTAGACGACCAGGCCGAGCACCATGCCGACACCGGCTGCGGCAAAACCGTAATGCCAGCCGAACGACGAGCTCTGCGCGAGCCAGCCGCAGATGATGGGGCCGAGGAAGGCACCGAGGTTGATGCCCATGTAGAAGAGCGTGAACCCCGCATCGCGACGTGCATCGCCTTCCTTGTAGAGCTGTCCGACCATCGTGGACACGTTCGCCTTGAAGAAACCGGTGCCGATGACGACGAGACCGAGCCCGGCGTAGAACGCCTGCATCCCCGGAATCGCGAGCACGAAATGTCCTGCGGCAATGACGGCACCACCGATGACGAGCGAGCGATGCGTACCGATGAATCGGTCCGCCAGATACCCGCCGATGAGCGGCGTGAGATACACGAGCATCGTGTACGTGCCGTACAGGCTCGTCGCGCGCGCCGCGTCCCATTGCAGCGCATTGACGAGGTAGAGCACGAGAAGCGCTCGCATCCCGTAATAGGAGAAGCGTTCCCACATCTCGGTGACGAACAGCAGGCCGAGTCCGCGCGGATGTCCGAAGAACGAGCGGTCGTCCATCGCGGCGGCGCGGCCGGCCGGGGAGTCGCTCGACGAGGACGCAGACCCAGGGGAGAGCGTAGCGGGCGTCACGGGGCGGGGTGATTGTGGTGGGAGAACAGCGGGAGGTACCGTTCCGGACTTCGCGTTGCGCCTGCGTCGCGCTGTACGGCGTCGGAGACTGTTGTCGGAGGCTGCTTGATGCAGGCCACCCAATGTCCGGGTGCCTTTTCCTCGAGCGGTGGGACGATCCGGCTACATGCTGCGTCCTTCGCCGGATGCGGACAGCGGGGGTGAAACACGCAACCGGAAGGTGGGTTCGCCGGCGACGGAGGTTCTCCCTGGAGAAGCAGCCTGCCCCGCTTGGCACCCGGATCGGGAACCGGAACGGCAGAGAGCAGCGCCTGAGTGTACGGCATGAGCGGGCTCGCGAACAGCGCACGACGTGGAGCAAGCTCGACGATGCGCCCGAGATACATCACGGCGAGGCGATCGGCCATGTGTGCGACTACGGCGAGGTCGTGCGCGATGAACAGGTAGGACAAACCGCGTTGGCGCTGCAAGTCGCGCAGCAGGTTTACGACCTGTGCCTGTACACTGACGTCGAGCGCCGAGACGGGCTCGTCACAGACGATGAATGCGGGCTCCACCGCCAATGCGCGCGCGATGCCGATGCGCTGGCGTTGCCCCCCGGAGAACTCGTGCGGGTAGCGCGAAGCCACTTCCGCGCGCAGTCCGACTTCGTCGAGCAGCCGTGCGACTCGCGCGTCGGCTTCAGCGCCTTCCGCGATGCGGTGCACGATCAGCCCCTCGCGAATCGCGGCACCGACCGTCATGCGGGGGTTGAGCGACCCGTACGGATCCTGAAAGACGATCTGCATGCGACGACGCATGCGACGGAGCGATTCGCCGCGCAGCGCGCGGATGTCCGTGCCGTCGAAGGTGATGCTGCCTGCAGTCGGTTCGACGAGTCGCAGGATCGTGCGTCCCGTCGTCGTCTTGCCGCAGCCGGATTCACCCACGAGCGCGAGCGTCTCGCCGGCCCCGATGTCGAATGACACACCGTCGACGGCGCGCACCGCACCGGTAACGCGGCGCAGCATGCCGCCGTGGATCGGGAAGTGTTTGGTCAGATTTTCTACGCGAAGCAGCGGTGCCGTCATGCGCTGCGGTCCGGCGATGATACGCGGCGCTCGGGTTCTTCCACGAGATGGCAACGTGCGCGGTGTGCGGGGCCGATCTGCAGCAGCGCCGGCTCTTCGACAGCGCATCGATCGAAGGCGTACGGGCAACGGTCGCGAAACTTGCAGCCGCTCGGCAATGCGGTCGCCGGTGGCACACTGCCGACGATGGTACGCAACCGCTCCTGCTCGCTGCCCAGTCGTGGAATCGCCGCGAGCAGCCCCTCGGTGTACGGGTGCGTTGCACGCGAGAACAGCGACTGCACCGGTGCCTCTTCCACGACGCGGCCCGCATACATGACGATCACGCGAGATGCCATCTCCGCCACCACGCCCAGGTCGTGCGTGATGAGCAGCAGCGCCATGCCCGTGCGATCCCGCAACTCGCGGAGCAGCTCGAGAATCTGCGCCTGAATCGTCACGTCGAGCGCCGTCGTGGGCTCGTCCGCGATCACCAGTTCGGGTTCGAGCACGAGCGCCATGGCAATCATCACGCGCTGTCTCATGCCACCGGACAGCTCATGCGGATACTGCTTCGCGCGTGCCGCAGGATCGGCAATTCCGACGCCGCCGAGCATCGTCACCGCGCGTTCCCATGCCGCGGCGCGCGTGGCCTTCGTGTGGACGCGAACGACTTCTGCGACTTGATCCCCCACCGTGAGGACGGGATTGAGCGCCGTCATCGGCTCCTGGAAAATCATCGCCATGCGACGACCCCGGATCGAACGCAATGGTTCATCCGCCAGCGACAACAGCGATTGTCCCCCGAACTCGATGCGGCTTCCCACATCGATGCGTCCCGGTGGGGGGACGAGCCGCAACAGCGAGAGCGCCGTCATCGACTTGCCACAACCGGACTCGCCGACGAGGCAGACCGTCTCCCCGGACGCGATCGTGAAGCTGACCCCATCGACGGCGCGCGAGGTGCCTCCCGCCGATGGGAAGCTCACTCCCAGCGATTCGACGCTGAGGAGCGGTGCACCCGGCTGCGATGTCGATGCGTGGGAATCGAGGCTGGTAGAAGTCACGCGGGAACCTGCTCCGGCGCGAAGACGTCGCGCAAGGCATCGCCGAGCGCATTGCAGCTGATGACCGTCAGTACGATCGCCAGCACCGGAAAGGCAGTCAGCCACCACATCGTATCGACCACGCCGATTCCGCTGTGCAGTACGTTCCCCCAACTCGCCGTTGGCGGCTGCACACCGAGGCCAAGAAAGCCGAGACTCGCCTCGAGCGTGATGGTGTGTGCGACACCGAGCGTGGCGCTCACCGCCAACACCGGGAGTAGGTGCGGAAGCAGGTGACGACCGAGCAGTCGCGCTGAACCGACGCCACCAGCTTTCGCGGCGAGCACGAAGTCCCGGCCGAGCAGCGCCTGCACCTCGCCGCGGACCAGCCGGGCCACGTCGTACCAGCCGGTGCCCCCGATCACGAGCGCGAGCGCTGGCCAGGGGAGATCACGCCAGAGCGCGGTGATAGCCAGGAGTACGAGCAGGCGTGGCAACGCAAGGAATACATCGAGCAGCCGCATCATGACGCGATCGATGGTGCCGCCCGCCATGGCCGACAGCGCGCCGTACGTCGTGCCGAGCAACAGCGACAGCGCGACTGACGCTGCCGCAACCGCCAGCGAAATCTGCGCACCGTAGATCACGCGACTCAGCACGTCACGGCTGCTCATGTCGGTGCCGAACGGGTGCGCGAGCGATGGCGGCTGGCTGTTCATCGTCGTGAGCCCGAGCTCCTTGATCGGCGAGTACGGCGCAATCACCGGGGCCGCGATCGCCACGAATGCGAGCAACGCGACGAGCAGCATGCTGGCGCGCAGCGTTCGCCGGGACGCTGCGCCGCGGTGCAGCGCGGTCATCGCTCGCCGCTTCTCACGAGCGTTCGACTCGCGGATCGACGGCGGCCCGCGTGACATCGGCAAGCAAGTTGCCGAGCACCGTCATCGTGCTGCCGACGACCACGGCACCAGCGAGCACCCAATGGTCGCGCCGTGAGATGGCATCCCAAAGCAGCTGCCCCATACCGGGCCAGTTGAACAACTTCTCGACGACGACGGCGCCGCCGAGCAATGCAGGAAAGGTCAATCCTGCAATCGTGATGACCGGAAGGAGCGATGTGCGCAGTGCCTGCCGGCGCACCTGACGCTCGTCGAGGCCCTTGGCGCGTGCGGTGCGCACGAACGGTTCGCGCATCGTGTCGCGCATTGCGGCACGCTGAAAGCGTGCGAACACCGCCGTCCCGACGATCGTGAGCGACAGCCACGGCAGGATGAAATGGCGCAGCCGGTCGACGATGCGCTGCATCAAGGGGAGCATATCGGCCGTGTCGCTCGTCATGCCCCCGGGCGGCAACGCTGGCACGAACAGCATCAGCAGCACGATGCCGAGGCAGAATTCCGGCACGGAGTACATCACGAGCGAGAGGAGTGACAGCGACCGGTCGCCTGGAGAATCGGCACGCGCTCCCTGCCAACCACCGAGCAATACCCCGAGCCCGATGCTCGAGAGCAGCGCCATGCCCATGAGCTGCAGCGTCGCTGGCAGTGCGTCGGCGAGCAACGCACTAACCGGGCGCATCGCGAGTGGGGAATAGCCGAAGTCGCCCTGCAGCGCGAGCGCGAGCCACTGACCGTACTGCACGAGCACCGGCTCGTCGAGGCGGTACGCCTGGCGAAGTCTGGCGACCAGCTCCGGTGACATCGGCTCGGCGCCCATGTTGCTCAGCGGGTCGCCGGGCGCCGCGTGAATGAGGACGAACGACAGCGTCACCGCGGCCGCGACGACGAGCACCGACCCTGCGAGCCGACCGGCAATGCGGCCCGCAAGAGTGTTCAGCGCGCGCTCCGCAGGCCGATCTTGTCGCGATCGAGCCGTTGGGCCGGGTCGACGGACCAATCCGCGAGGCCACGTTGCCAGCCATCGGCTGACAGTGGCGCGTTACGGATTCGACGATGGATGGCCGCGGGTGCGCTCGCTTCCGCGAGCCAGAGACCGGGCTGGTCGTCGATCAGGCGTTGAAAGACCGCGGTCCAGCGCTGTGCGGACAGGTCGGAACGCAATGACGTCATGGCGCTGTCGAGCATGCGGTCGAACTCGGGGCTCGCATACCTGCCGTAGTTCTGCACGCCGCGCGTGCGCCAGGTCTGCGCCATGCCAAGCCGGCCCGGCTTCATGTTCCAGGCGTTCACGAACGTGTCGAAGTCGCCCGCCATTACCCGTCCGCCCATCGCCGGTCCTTCCAGTACAACCGGCCGTGCTTCCACGCCGATGGCGAGGAATTGTTGCTGCAGCAGCTCGGTGAAGCGCACGCGCGACTGGCTCGACGACGGTGCCATCAGCTCGAACGAGAACCGGACCCCGTTGCGCTCACGGATTCCATCTTTGGCGCTCGGCACCCAACCGAGGGAGTCGAGCAGCTTGCGGGCCGCCGTGGGATCGTAGGGGATCTGCTTGAGCGCCGCGCTATCGGGAATGAGCGTGCGCGGACCCGCGGACAGTGCGACCGCGCCCAGCGTGTCGTGCACGTTGCGTGCAAGACTCGCCCGATCGACGGCCATCGCGAGCGCCCGGCGGACGTTGACATCGCCGAAGAGCGGATGCGGCGCAGCGGAGTCGCCCTTCTGGCGCAGATTGTACGCCATGTACTCGTAGCGCAGCGTTGGCATCGGTTCGAGCCGCAGGGCGCTGCTGGCCTGCACCTGCGGAATGTTCACGGGGCGGATGCCCTCGTAGAAATCGGCCTCGTCGGCGAACAGCTTGACCGTCGCCGTCGCGTAGTCGGACGTGAACGTGTAGTACACCCGATCGAGCTTCGCGCGGCCACGCGCGTTGAGCGTATCGGCGATGATCTCGATGCGCTGCTTCGGTGTCCAGCTCACGAAGCGGAAGCGGCCAGTTCCAATCGGTGCGCGCGCGAACGCCGACGCCTTGAGTGCGCCCGGCGCAATCGTGTCGAGCAGGTGCGACGGCAGGATGTACATGTGGTACGTCGCATCGAAGAACTGGTACGGCAACCGGCGCTTGAACCAGAACACGGGCGTGAGCGAATCGCGCACGGACACGGAGTCGATGTTGCCGAGCACCGATGCATCGACGGCCTCGACTTCCGGTGCCGTGTAGGTCGCGAAGGTGAACTGGACATCTTTCGCCCGCACAGGCGCGCCGTCGTGCCAGCGCATCTTCGGGTCGAGCGTAAAGGCGATGGAGAGCGAGTCCTGCCCCCAGCTCCATCCCGTCGCCAGCGCGGGCGTGAACTCCTGATCCCCCGTGGTCTGCAACGCTGGACCGATGTTGGCGAGCCGGTCGAACAATGCCCCCACGATCACACCGGCATCATTCCCCGATACCTTCGGCGGAAAGAGCGTCGACGGTTCGGCCGGCTGCACTTCGATCAAGGTCCCGCCGATATCGCTGCCGGCGCCGGTGCCGGTGTCGGAGTCGCCACCGGTGTCCGTTCCACCGCAGGAGGTGCAGACGGCAAGCAGCAGCGCGATCGGTGCGAACCGCGAGATGGCGCGAAGCATTGGGGCCTGAGGCAGGAGTTGGGTGGCGACGCGTGTGACCCGGATGTCGCCGGGATCTCGCACGGTACGATGATGAGCGCGCGTTACCTGCGCCAGAGCCATCCAGGTTCGGAAAACCGTTTGCTCCAACGCGCGATGTCCGCCTGCATGGACGTCCACGCATGCACCGGTGTCACGACCGCGCGAGCGGCCAGCTGCTGTTCCAGTGCGCGCTCGACGAGCGCTCGCAGCGCGTCGTCATCGAGGTCGGCATCGGCGTCGTCGTCGGCGTCGCCGGGGAAAAAGTCGCGCAGGCATGCGCCCGGCGATGGTGCCGGAACCGGTGTGGCCGCGGCCTGGAGCAACAGAGCCTGATCGTCGTGCAGGAGAATGCTCCCGTGTTGCAGGAAGCCCCCGCGCTCACGCCAGACGGCACTCGCCGCGAGCTTGGCGTGGCCCACGACAAGCTCGCCCGGCGCAGGACGGTCGAAGCACAGCGGGCCGTCGGGAAGAAGCGGTCGCGTGTCGCCGGTCACACGCCCCTCCGGAGACGGAAGCCCGTGATCCGGTGCGATCTGCGCATGCACGCCGATCGAATGCAGCGCGTCCCGGAGCAGGCAATTGACCGCGTCGTAGGCCACGCGCCATGAGACATCGGAGGCCAGCGGGAAGGCCACGCTGTACGTGATCTCGCGTGCATGAAGGAGCGCCCGCCCGCCCGTCGGGCGCCGGACGACGTCGAGGCCGGCGGCTGCGACCGACTCCGCGGTGAATCGTCTCGCGGTCGCTTCGTTGCGACCGAACGAGACGGTCGGTGTACTCCACGAGTACACGCGCCAGATCGCCAGCGGAATGCCGTCGTCACTGCGTGCCACGGCACGCTCGAGCAGCGCGGCGTCAACGGCCATGTTGCGCAGGCCGGTCGCCGGTCCGGAGCGCCAGAACCCCCACCGTTCCGGAACGGCGGTTCCACTCGTGCCGGCGTGTACGGCAGGACCCGATCGTGTCTCCACGGCGGTTAAATTAACGAGGCTGCAGCGGACGTCATGTCAGACGTCATGTCGCTCGCGCAGCCTGCAGCAGCTTGCACCTGTACTCCCTTACTTGACGCTTCGACCGGGCTTCCCGGTCTTCGAGGATGGCCATGGCCACGCGCACCGTCTCGACTGCCTCGCTGGCGGCCGACTCTTTCATTCCGCGTCATCTGGGTCCGAGCGCCGCCGAACAGGCGGAGATGCTCACGACCCTCGGATACGCTTCGCTCGATGAGTTCATCGATGCTGTCGTGCCGGAGGCGATCCGCTTTCGCGGAGCCCTGGGTACCGGTCCGGAGCGGAGCGAGGCCGACGTCCTCGGTTCGCTGCGCCTGATCGCCGCGAAGAACCGCATTTATCGCTCGTTCATCGGCATGGGCTACCACGGGACGCATACGCCGCCGGTGATCCTGCGCAACATCATGGAAAATCCTGCCTGGTACACGGCGTATACGCCCTACCAGGCCGAGATCGCGCAGGGCCGTCTGGAGGCGTTGCTCAATTTCCAGACGATGGTCGTCGACCTCACGGGGCTCGAGATCGCCAACGCGTCGCTGCTGGATGAAGGCACGGCCGCCGCGGAAGCCATGGCGATGTCCTTCGCGTCGAAGGGTAGTGCGACGCGCAACACGTTCCTCATCGCATCGGATTGCCATCCGCAAACGATTGCGGTGGTTCAGGCCCGGGCTGCGGCGCGTGGCGCGCACACGGTGGTCGCCAACCCCGCCGATTTCACGATCGACGGCAGCACGTTCGGCGTGCTGTTGCAGTACCCCGGCACGGACGGCGCCATCGTCGACTACCGTGAGCTGTGCGAGCGCGTGCACGCCGAGGGTGCGCTCGTCACGGTTGCGACCGACCTGCTGGCGCTGTGCCTCCTGACCCCGCCTGGTGAATGGGGCGCGGACATCGCCGTCGGTAACTCCCAGCGCTTCGGAGTGCCGATGGGCTTCGGCGGCCCGCACGCGGGCTTTTTCGCCACGCGCGACGAGTACAAGCGCCTCCTGCCGGGTCGCATCATCGGTGTGTCGCGCGATGCCGACGGCAAGCCGGCCCTCCGCATGGCGTTGCAGACGCGGGAGCAGCACATCCGGCGCGAGAAGGCCACGAGCAACGTCTGCACGGCGCAGGTGCTGCTTGCGGTGATGTCGGGCATGTACGCGGTGTACCACGGGCCCGAGGGCCTCACGAAGATTGCGGGTCGCGTGCATACGCTCGCCGCCATGCTCGCCACGGGTCTCGAACGCCTCGGCTTTCACATCACACACGAGAACTACTTCGACACGCTGTGCGTCGAGGTCGGGATCCATGGGCAGGGCGACATTCTCGCGCTCGCCGATGCGCGCGGCATGAACCTGCGGGTCATCGAGCCCGGGATGATCACGATCTCGCTCGACGAGACGACGACGGACGCCGACATCTCCGACCTGCTGGCCGTGTTCAACAACGGCGCAGCACCGGACTTCGGCACCGAGGAACTGGTGAGCGATACCGATGCGCGCTACGACGAGCGCTTCCGGCGCGTCACGCCGTTCCTGACGCATCCGACGTTCGAGCGCTATCGCAGCGAGACCGAGATGCTGCGCTACATGCACGCGTTGCAGTCGCGTGACTTCTCGCTCGTGCATGGCATGATCCCGCTCGGCTCCTGCACGATGAAGCTCAACGCCACGGCCGAGATGATCCCGGTCACGTGGCCGGAGTTCGGGGCGCTGCATCCGTTTGCACCGGCCGCGCAGACCGAGGGGTATCATGAGCTGTTCCGCCAGCTCGAGTCCGACCTGGCCGACGTCACCGGATTCGCGGGCGTGTCGCTGCAGCCCAACGCCGGTTCGCAGGGCGAGTATGCCGGCCTGCTCGTGATTCGTGCCTATCATGAATCACGTGGTGACACCCAGCGCGACATCTGCCTCATCCCGCAATCGGCGCACGGGACGAACCCCGCAAGCGCGGTGATGGCAGGCTTTCACGTGGTGGTGGTGAAGACGGACGGCGACGGCAACATCGACGTGGACGATCTCCGCGCGAAGGCCGCGCAGCATGCGGCGAAGCTCGGTGCGCTGATGGTGACGTACCCGTCGACGCACGGCGTCTTCGAGGCGCGCATCAAGGAGATCACGGCCATCGTGCACGAGCATGGTGGCCAGGTCTACATGGACGGCGCCAACATGAACGCGATGGTGGGTGTCTCGCGTCCGGGTGACCTTGGCGCGGATGTCTGCCATCTCAACCTGCACAAGACGTTCTGCATTCCGCATGGTGGCGGCGGCCCGGGCATGGGACCAATCGGCGTGGCACCGCAGTTGGTGCCGTTCCTGCCGTCGCACCCCGTCATCGCGACGGGTGGCTCGACGCCCATCGGTCCGATTTCCGCGGCCCCGTGGGGCAGCGCAAGCATTCTGCCAATCTCGTACGTGTACATCCGCCTGATGGGCGGCGAGGGTCTGGCCCTCGCGACGAAAGTCGCCATCCTCAACGCGAACTACATCGCGAAGAAGCTTGAGGGGCACTACCCGGTGCTGTATCGCGGGCAGAACGGCCTGGTCGCGCACGAGTGCATTCTCGATACGCGCGGCTTCAAGACGGCCGGCATCGAAGTCGAAGACCTGGCGAAGCGTCTGATGCAGGAGATCAAGGCCAACCCGGGTATTTGCAGGTCCGGAGGTCCCAACGCCGAGAACCTTACCCCGCTCATCAGTGAGCCTCGATTTGCAGCTGGTGCCGCCGGCATCGACTCCGAGATAAAGGGTCATTGAATA
>DASQZA010000140.1:0-3696 GCA_035638935.1 Gemmatimonas sp.
GTGTACACCAGGGATACCCTCGTGCTACTCAGGCATTATCTGGACAGTGGGCTCGCGAAGACCGCCATCGCCGATCAGCTCGGCATCAGTCGCCGGCTCATCTATCACCTGATCGCCACCGGCCAGCTCGACCGGGATCTCGGGGAGGACGTCGCCCCACGGACACGCACCGCGAGTGGCGTCGCCAAGCTGGCGGCGGTGACGCCGCTCATCATGACCCGACTGGCGCAGTACCCAGCGCTGTCCGCGGTGCGACTGTTCGCCGAGTGTCGCGCCGCCGGCTACACCGGTGGCTACTCGCAGCTGACCGCGCTGGTACGGCGGCTCCGACCCGTGCGCGAAGCAGAGCCCATCGTGCGCTTCGAGACAGCGCCGGGTGAGCAGGCGCAGTTTGACTTTGCCACGGTGAAGCTGCCGTGGGGCACGCGCTACGCGCTCGTCATGGTGCTCGGCTACTCGCGTCTCTTGCACGTGGAGTTCGTGCCGCGACAAACGGCGCTGACGGTGATGCTCGGGATGGAGCGCGCCTTCACCGCGTTCGGGGGCGTGCCGCAGCATGTGCTCTTCGATCAGATGAAGAGCGTGATCGTCGGCGATCAGCGGCCGGACGGCGGGCACCTGCTCACGAATGCGGAGTTTCGTCGCTTCGCGGCGCACTGGGCCTTCAGCATCCGGGCGTGCCGCCCGTATCGCGCACAGACGAAGGGGAAAGTCGAGCGCCCGATCCACTATCTGCGCGACAATTTCCTGTACGGCCGCACCTTCCTCGGCGACGGCGATCTCGATGATCAGTGCGCGCGCTGGGTGCGCGACGTCGCGAATGCGCGCGTGCATGGCACGCTGCGTGAGCGTCCGCTGGATCGGTGGGCGACGACCGAGCGTGCGACCTTGCAGCCGCTGGCGGCACGGCCCTATCAATCGCTGCTCCTGCCCACGAGCGCACCACCCGTCCGCGTCACGGCCGTTACGCCGCGGGTCTCGGTCGAGCGCCGCGGCCTCGCCACCTACGCGGCCCTGACCGAGGGCCGCGGATGACCGCGCCGACCCTGCGCGACCGACTGCGCACGCAGCTCGCCGATCTCAAGATGCCGGGTGCCCTGGAAGCACTCGACGACATCCTGCGACGCGCCGACAGTGGACAGCTCGCCGCCGCTGACGCCATTGGCGAAGTGCTCGGCAGTCACATCACGCTGCGCAATCAGCGCCGATTGCAGACGGCGATGCGCTGTGCGCGCTTGCCCGCCGTCAAACGCCTCAGCGACTTCGATTTCACATTTCAGCCGTCGGTCCCGCGCGAACAACTCGAGAATCTGCATACGCTCGGCTTCATCGAGCGCCGTGAGAATGTCGTCTTTCTCGGCCCACCCGGCGTCGGCAAAACCCACCTCGCGATCAGCCTCGCGATCACGGCCGCGGAGCGTGGCCGTCGCGTCTACTACGCGACGCTTGCGGATCTCATTCAGTGGCTCGAGGACGCGCAGCTCGCCGGCCACCTGCCGCGTCGGCTCCGGACGCTCGTCTCACCGAGTCTGATGGTGATCGACGAGATCGGCTACCTGCCCATCTCGCGCACCGGCGCGCAGCTCTTTTACCAGCTCATGAGCCGACGCTACGAACACGCCTCGACCGTGCTGACCAGCAACAAGGGCTTCGAGGCGTGGGGCGACATCTTCGGCGACGACGTCATGGCCGGCGCCCTCATCGACCGCCTCCTGCATCACTGCCACATCGTCAACATCCGCGGCAACAGCTATCGCGTCCGTCACCACCGCGATCTCGCTCCGCGTCCCGCGGAGGCCAGTCCACCAACGCCCACCACTCGACGCGCCCCTCGGCGTCAGGAGGCCTGACCGCTCCCGCAGAGTCTGGCAGGCTCACGCCGCCCGAGTGTGCAATTCCGATCAGCAGAAGTGTGCAATTTCAATCGGCGTTGACAGGGCGTGGTGGTGCCCTGCCATACCGATGTCGCGGCGTGCTGCGGTACGACAAGCGACAGTGCGCCGACGGTGCCGGCCACGGCAACATTCGCGAGGTACACCAGTTTGAGGAGCAGCATGTCTCTATCTCGCCCGTGCGTAGTTGGGGCGCCAGTGTCCCAGACGCGATAGCGATGGCTGGTGGGGCACCGAGCGGACCCGAGAGCTACGTGCGATTGCACGACGGCGGCGACGGCAGACTCTTCGGATTCTCTGGCCCTCACACCGTCCAAATCACTCGCGACGTGAGCTGGTTGACACTGCCAACCGCATGCGCTACGCTGTGGTAGACAGTGTCAACACGGGGGCACCATGGTTGATGTTGCGACGGTGAGGGACGCGGCGCGGTCGTCAGGCGCGAGCGCGTCGCGCGGGCCATGGGTGGCGAGGTACGGCCCTTGGGCGCTGGTCACCGGTGCCTCGTCCGGGATCGGCCGGGCCATCGGGCTCGAACTCGCTGCCGCGGGTCTCAATGTGGTCCTCGCCGCCCGGAACCACGCACAGCTACACGAGTTGGCCGACGAGATTGCGCGGCGGTCGTCCGCGCAGACGCGTGTCGTGGTGGCCGATCTGGGCACGCCCTAAGGACTGCACCGTGTCGCAGATGCCTGCGGGGACCTCGACATCGGCCTCCTCGTTGCCGCTGCGGGGGTCGGCACGTCGGGGGAGTTCCTCCGTGCCGATGTCGTGAACGAGAGCGACTTGCTGGACGTAAATTGCCGTGCGGTTATGCACCAGACGCTGCATTTCGGCCGACGACTCGCACAGCGAGGTCGGGGCGGCATCATCCTGTTCGGCTCCATCGTCGGCGGGCAGGGTGTGCCCGGCAGCGCGCACTACGCAGCCACGAAAGCCTACGTGCAATCGCTCGGCGAGGGTCTGCACCTCGAACTCGCCCCGCACGGTGTTGACGTGCTGGTCTCCGCACCGGGTCCAGTGCACAGCGGGTTCGCGGAGCGCGCGAACATGCGGATGGGAAGCGCGCTCGACCCTGCAACAGTCGCTCGTGCCACGGTTCGTGCACTGGGGCGCTCGGGGACCGTCGTGCCGGGGGCGCTCTCGAAAGTGCTGACCTATTCAATTGCCCTGTTGCCCCGATGGGCACGCTCGCGCATTCTGGGGCGCGTGATGCACGGCATGACGCGCCACCACCGCTCGCTCCCCGACTGACGCCGCACTCCACGTGACGAGCACTGATGGTGTCCGTGAGCGCTGCCTCCGCGAGGCCATGGCCATCCTCGACAGCGCAGGACTCGAGGCACTGAGCCTACGCGAAGTCGCGCGACGCCTCGGTGTGTCGCACCAGGCTCCGTACAAACACTTCGCGAGTCGTGACCATCTTCTTGCGGAACTCGTGCAGCGGGCGTTCGTCGCGTTCGCCGCGTTCCTTGACCCACGTCCGGGAGGCGCCACGGCCGATGCGGACCTCGGGGCGATGGGCCACGCCTATCTCGCCTACGCCCGCCAGCATCCGCTGCAGTACCGCTTGATGTTCGGCACTCCGCTGCCGGATCCATCTGAACATCCGGCAATGATGGCGAGCGCCAGGCATGCCTTCGCATTGCTGCACGATGGCTTGCGGCGCATGCATGCTGAGGCGGGTCGGACGCTCGCGTCGGTACAACTCGATCAGGACGCGTTGTTCGTGTGGGCCACGCTGCACGGCGCCGCGAGCCTTGCGCACACGGCGGCGCTCGCCGCCCTGCAGCTGCCCGCGATG
>DASQZA010000141.1:0-1997 GCA_035638935.1 Gemmatimonas sp.
AAACTGAAAAAGTGGCACCTGCTGCTCGCGAGCTACGCGTTCTATGCCGCGTGGAATCCGCCGTTCGTCGTGCTGCTCTGGCTGTCCACCGTGCTTGATTGGTACGTGGCGAAAGCCATGGACAGGCGCGAGGATCTCACGCAACGGCGCCTGCTGCTCGCCGTATCACTCGTGGGCAACCTCGGGCTGCTCGGATACTTCAAGTACGGCACGTTCCTGCTCGACAACTTCGTGTCGCTCGCGGCGATGGCAGGCATCACGTACGTCCCACCGGCGCAGGACATCATCCTGCCGGTCGGCATTTCGTTCTACACGTTCCAGACGCTCGCCTATTCGCTCGACGTGTACCTGCGACGCGCGCGCCCATCGCGGTCGTTCCTCGACTTTGCGCTGTTCGTGACGTTCTTCCCGCAGCTCGTGGCGGGCCCGATCGTCCGCCCGACCGATCTCATGCCGCAGTTCGCCTCGCCGACCCGTGCCACACGCGAACAGTTCGGCTGGGGGCTCGTGCTGGTGACCATCGGACTGTTCGAGAAGGTCGTCCTGGCTGACGGCCTGTTCGCGCCGGTCTCCGATGCCGTGTTCGACGCCGCGCGCGTAGTGCACCCGCTCGACGCGTGGGCCGGCGTGCTCGCGTTCTCCGGACAGATCTTCAGCGACTTCGCTGGCTATACGACCACGGCGATCGGCGTATCGCTGGCGATGGGCTTCTCCCTGATCGACAACTTCCGTTTCCCGTACGCGGCGATCGGCTTCTCCGACTTCTGGCGTCGCTGGCACATCTCGCTCTCGACCTGGCTGCGCGACTACCTCTACATCCCGCTCGGCGGCAACCGCCTCGGCCCCTCGCGCACGTACGTGAACCTGATGCTCACGATGCTGCTCGGTGGGCTTTGGCATGGTGCGTCGTGGACGTTCGTGGTGTGGGGTGGGCTGCACGGCCTCTACCTGGCGGCAGAACGATTCCTCCGCCCGCGGCTGGGGTGTTGGGCCCTGTGGCGCGCGTTGCCGGGACAGCTGCTGCTTGCCGTGATCACGTATGCACTGGTGAACATCACGTGGGTGTTCTTCCGGGCTCGCGACTTCGACGGTGCGCAGCGACTGATCGCGAGCATGCTGTTGATGGACCGGTCCGGTGCACCGCTGCTCTCGACGTATCTGCTGTGGAGCGGTCTGCTGACGATCACGATGCTCGTGCTGGTGCACTGGACGATGCGAGATCGTGAGCTTCATCAGGTCGCGCAGCGGCTGCCCGCGCCGGTGCTCGGTGTCGCGTGGGGAGTCCTCGCGCTGCTCGTCGCCATCACGAACGGCACAAGCGAAGCGTTCATCTACTTCCAGTTCTGAGGCCTCACGGATGACGACAGTCGAAGTGGAGGTCGACGACCGCGCCCCGCGCGCGCCGACTTCGCAACCGCAAGTGGACGACGGCTATCACGAGGAGCCGCCGTATGTCCGCCCGGTTCCGACGATGCGCTTCGGCGTCGCCGCGATCGTGGCGATGCTGGTGTTCGTGTGCGGACTCGCGGCGTGGGAGACGTACTGGCGATCCACGGGTGCCCCGCCCGGTTACCTCAACAGCGACGGCCTTTGGGCCATGCAGCGTCGGCGCATCGACCAGGGCGAGGGCAGTGCGACCGTGCTGATCGGCTCGTCGCGCATGCTGTTCGACCTGCAGCCGGCGGTGTGGGAGCGCCTCGACGGGCGCCGGCCGATTCAACTGTCACTCGAGGGAACGTCGCCGCTGCCGTTCCTCGAAGACCTGGCCGCCGATACCGCATTCAAGGGACGCTTGCTCGTCGGCGTCACGCCCGGCCTGTTCTTCAACAATCGCACGGCTGGCCGTCGTGAGAAGGCATTGACCTACCCGCAGAAGGAGACGCCGTCGCAACGGAGCGGGCAATGGCTGTCGATGACCCTGCTGGAGCCGCGCTTCGCCTTTCTCGACGCGGACTTCGCGCTGTTCACCGTGCTGAAGCGCCAGACATGGCCGCCGC
>DASQZA010000142.1:0-7742 GCA_035638935.1 Gemmatimonas sp.
CTGCGCGTGGAGCGGAGTGAGGAACGCCGTACTGGACAGACAAAGCGCCACGGCGAGCATGCCGGCGAGTCGCCGGTACGTGCGGGACCGTGGCCCACGCGGCGTGCGCCGCGGGACGGGGTGGACCATGTGGGGAGACTCCGGATCGGTGGGGGTACTCGAGGAGGGATGCAACCGTGGCCAACGAACGAACTCAGCAACGAGTTCCATGTAGCGCCAAAGTTTGCAACCGGACTCGACGATCCGGAAGGATCGTGCGTTAGGGGTCGGTGCCCGACGGCAGTTGCGGCACGCCGTTCTTGGCGGCGACCCGCAGCAAACCCGTGCTCGCGTAGAGTTCGAGCTTCTCTCGCGTGTCGGCGATGTCCAGATTGCGCATGGTGAGCTGGCCGATGCGGTCGAGCGGCGTGAAGAATGCCTCGCCGCGTTCCATCGTCAGCCGCTCCGGCTTGTACGTGAGGTTGGGGCTCGACGTGTCCATCACCGAGTAGTCGTTGCCGCGTCGCAGTTCGATGGTCACTTCTCCCGTCACCGCACGCGCGACCCACTTCTGTGCCGCGTCGCGCAGCATCAGCGCCTGCGAGTCGAGCCACCGTCCCTGGTACAGCAAGCGGCCAAGCTTCCGGCCGTTCGCGCGGTAGGTCTCGATGGTGTCCTCGTTGTGGATACCCGTCACGAGACGCTCGTACGCGATGTACAGCAGCGCGAGCCCCGGCGCTTCATAGATGCCGCGACTCTTCGCCTCGATGATGCGGTTCTCGATCTGGTCGCACATGCCAAGGCCGTGGCGCCCCCCGATCGCATTCGCGTCGGTGAACAGCTCGAGCGCACTCGCGTACCCCTGCCCGTTGATCGCGACGGGCATGCCCTCCTCGAAGCGCACCGACACCGTCTCGCGCGGTACGCTCACGTCCTCGCGCCAGAACGCCACACCCATGATGGGATGCACGATGTGCATGCCCTTGTTGAGGAACTCAAGATCCTTCGCTTCGTGCGTCGCACCCAGGATGTTCGAGTCGGTGGAGTATGCCTTCTCCACGCTCATCTTGTACTCGAAGCCGTTGGCGATCAGGTACTCCGCCATCTCCGTGCGCCCACCGAGTTCGTCGATGAAGTGCTGGTCGAGCCATGGCTTGTACACGCGCAGCTCGGGATTCGTGAGCAACCCGTAGCGGTAGAACCGCTCGATGTCGTTGCCCTTGAAGGTGCTCCCGTCACCCCAGATGTTGACGTCGTCCTCGCGCATCGCGGCGACGAGCATGGTGCCCGTGACGGCGCGGCCGAGCGGCGTGGTGTTGAAGTACGTCGCCCCGGCCGTCGTGATGTGGAATGCACCGCATTGCAGCGCCGCGAGCCCCTCCGCGACCAGCTGCGCGCGGCATTCGATCAGCCGTGCCTTTTCCGCCCCATACGCCATCGCCTTCCGCGGGATCTCCTCGTAGTCCGACTCGTCGGGCTGGCCGAGGTTCGCGGTGTACGCGTAGGGGACAGCGCCCTTCGCGCGCATCCAGTGGAGCGCGGCACTGGTATCGAGGCCGCCGGAGAACGCGATGCCGACCTTCTCGCCGACGGGAAGGTGCTGGAGGATGTGGGTCATCCTCCAACTTAGTCTACTTCATTTTGCGGGAGTGAGGCGGCGGCTGTTCACCGTGTACAGGAAGCCCGTGTACTGCATCTCCTCCCACGTCTGGTCGCCCCACTTCACGTCGATCTTCGGGTCGGGGTTGTGCGGGTTGGTGGCCGAGTTGTCGTACCACGCAACCGCCTTGAGCTTCGAACCCGGCGTGATCTTCAGCGGCTTGGTGAAGAAGTAGTACGTCTGCCAGTTGAAGTCGTAGCGAGGGACATCGAGGACGATTTCCGATGTGCCGTCCGGCTTCTCGAGCGTGTATTTCCAGCGCGTGCCGCGCAGATGCGTGTGGGGGAAGAGCCCCCAGACCGTGATCGTGTCGGTGGGCTCGAGCTCGGACGGCACCTCGACGTTCTTCGCACCGGCGGGCAGTACGAGTGCGCCGTTCGCGAATGCCGCCGCTCGCATCTCCTCGCCGGGCGCAGCCGGTGCGAAGCGGAAGCCGACGCTCGTCCGGTCGTGCCGCTCATGCCCGTGCGCGGTGTAGTGCATCTGGAAGACGAGCACCGTTCCCGCGCGCACCCGCATCGCCGTGCCCTCCGGCATCGTCAGCATGTTGGTGCCTGGCGCCGTCGTGCCGATGAGGGTTCCCATTGACGATGGCGGGCCATGTATCGAGTCCGTGCGCGGCGCCGGTTTCGGCATCGCGTACTGCGGCTTGTTGACGAACAGGCGTGGCGCTGGCGTCGGTGTCACGCCTGGTGCCGCGGGTGTGGCCGGCGCGGCAGGTGCCGGCGGACGAGCGTAGACCAGCACATGGTGCACGACGTCGCGTGCGCCGGGCATGATCTCGATCGCCTTCACCCACTTATCCTCGGCAAAGCCCGTCGGCACTTCGAAGTACTGGTATTCGATCGTGCCGGCCGCGGGAACAGTGAACTCCTCCTTCATCGTGACGACGGCGTCCGGCGTACCCATCTCCCATCCCGCCGGGAACACGGGCTGCGCCGGCATCGCCTGCGCGTCACCGCGCTTCGCGCCGCCGTCGATCCATCGAATGATCGTCGCCTTCTCGAGCTCCGAGAGACGGCGGTCGTTGCGGAACGTGCCATGCGGCCCTTCCGCGTGCCACGGCGGCATGTAGCCGGTCTTGACGGCATCCTTGATGTCGGCCACGTTCGCCTTCGCGCTGTCATAGTCGAGCAGCGAGAAAGGCCCGAGGCCACCCGGGCGATGACAGGACGCGCAGTTCTTGTACAGGATCGGCGCGACGTCCTTGGTGAACACCGGCTCGGTGGGCTGCGCATCGAGCGAGCCTTGGTGACGTGCGATCGACAGTGCCAGCACGGTGGCGCCGACTACAGCGGTCAGCTTCGCGGACGTACGCATGATCGGGCCTGGGCGGGGAGTGGTGCGAGGCATTCCGACACACCGGAACGCCCAAGAATGCGGCCGAATCGACGGGAAGACAAGCAAATGACCACCTGAATGACCGATACCCTGTCCTTTCTTCGCGCCAACCCGGCCTTGCTGGCGATGGGTGGCCTGCTGCTCGCCGGCGCCCTGGTGTTCGGTGGGTTCGCCATTCTCATGGCTCGCTCAGGCGCGTCGACTCGGCCGATCATCTTCGTCGGCGGTTTTTTCCTGCTGGTGGTGGCGCCGCAAGCGCTCTTTCATCTGAGTCAGGCGATGGGGTGGATCCCGCGCCGTGATCTCACGTGGACACCCGCCGGCACCGTAAGCACGCCCGGATCGCTGTCGGCGAGTGCCGCCATGGCCCGGGAAGCGGCGAACGCACTTCGCATACGCACAGACGTGCTCGCGATCAGGGACGGCCGCTTTGCCGATCCGGTGGCGGTGTTCGGTCCGACGGTCGATCGCGACCTCGTTGTCGACCTGCGGCAGCGGATGCCTGGTGGCCCGTTCGACCGGGCCAAGGTCGCCGAGATGGCAATCGTGGGCGCTGGGTCGAGCACGGTGGTGGCGCGATTCGACGAGGAGACGGACGCCGAGGCGGCAGCGATGGCGTACATCGCGACTATGGTTGGGGAGGTTCCTCCACTCGGGATGGACGGCACGCGCACCGTGGCGCGCGCCTCCGACGTGCTGAAGGTGCTGGTCCGGGACGCCACCGTAATCGCATGGAGCGCCGCGGATTCTGCGGCGGTGAATCGGGCGTTTCTCGGGTCGGCACTGGTCGTCCGCGGATCGACTGGTTTGCCTGAAGAAGAGGCTAGCAGTGTCGATGCTGATGCGGAGGCGGCGTCATTCTGGCTTTATCGTCCTCTGGTCGCTGGTGCGTTGTTGGTCGGGATGATGCTGGTCGTGTGCACGTGGTTCTTCCGGATGGCGACGTGGGCCGGCGAGACCCCCGCGGTGGCGGGGGTGCCGCCCGCTCCCGTGCATTCCCTGCGCGAACGCCTCCTTGCGCTCAACACCATCGATGCGCCCTACACCGTCGCGCCGGTCGAGGGCGACAGCAGGCGGCTCATGGTGACGTGGCGCTATGCCGATGCGAAATGGGTCGACCTGGCGAGAGCGCGGGGCATGCGGCGCACGCATCGCGTTCTGCTTCGGTTCGACGAATCCGCCAACACCGTACGCCCGGTGGAGCAGATGTCCCGTCTCGACTGGTCGGCGGGTGCGGGAGGGGGGAGTGTGGATTGGAAGCGGGAGATGGGGATCACCTTCTTTCAGGTCGAGCGCCACCGGAACTTCGGTGTGCAACTCGACGAGCGTGGCCGTCCGACCGGGGGGCTGTCGTACGAGTACCGCTTCGACGTGCGCGACCTGAAGGGTCCACTGATCCGCATCGCGACCGAGGCTGGCTGGAACTGGCGCCCCACGCTGCTCGAAGGTCCTGCGTGGCTGCGATGGATGACGGGTGCATGACGAGCGTACCGGCATGAGACATCCGGGCGCAGCGGCCAGTGTGCACGACCACCATTCTCACCCGACTTCAATGCCGCTCCAGTCATTCAGCGCGCGCCACATCGTGCCGGACGGACGTGCCGCCCTCGCATTTACGTGCGTCATGCCCGCAGACTGGGTCGAGGTTCCGTTGCCGCCCGACTCGACCGACTTCGGCAATCCTGCGGCGTTCGCCGCCCTGTTCATCTGCACCGCGCCCTACGGTGCCGTGCTGTTCACGGTCGCGGCGCGCCCGGCCTTCGACGACGGAACCGTGGAGGATTGGGCGCGCTACCTCTCCGACGAGAATCGACTGCGCGTGGAGAAGATGCAGGAAGCCCGCATCGGCCGCTGCCCCTGTGTGCTGAGCAACGCCACGATGGAAACCGACGCGGGCGTGATGCGTTCGCGCTCCGTGTTTCTGGAGGATGGCGGACGGCTGTTCAACATTGGTACGCTGGCCCCCGAGGCCATCTGGCCGGCAGTCGAAGACGTGCTGCAGGGATTGATCGGCTCGTTCGTTCCGGATGAAATACATGGAATTACGGTGGCGCCCATGCGGCTGATGACGGCCGACGGCACGGTGGACCTGACGTTCGATGCGTCGAAGTTCCACGCGGCGCATGAGAGCAGCAGCGAGAGCACCGGCGAAAGTACCAGCCAAAGCACCGGCGAGAGCATCAGCGAGAGCAGCAGCGAAAGCAGCAGCCAAAGCACCACCGAGACGACCGACGACGCCGAGCGTGCATCCGAGCCGATCGAGCCCGCCGATGATGCGTCGTCGCTCGACCCGGAGCACGAGATGAACGTGCGTCTTCGCGATGCCGGTATGGGGCTCGTACCGCGCGTGCTCGCCATCGACGCCGAGGCGCGTACCGCGACGATCGGTGCCGGCGCCATCGAAGGCATCGTACGCGTGCCATTTGGCTGGCACGTGCTGGACGACGGACGGCGGACGCTCGTGTTCGATCGGGCGGGTGCGATGCAGATCAACCTCGACCTGCGTTATGCCAGCGTCGAGGAGCACGGCAACCTGCTGCAAGGCATCGGCGATGAACTCGCGGCCGCCAACCCCTCGGCGGAGTTCCAGAAGCTCATGATGGGCGACTGCCCGTGTCTTGCCGTGCGCAACCTGCCGGTGGATGGTGCGCTGCTGCAGCAGGCGTATCTGGTGCAGGCGTCGCACCGCCCGGAGATGGCACTGCTCTGTCGTGTCACCGCCGACGACGACCACATGACGCACGCCTTTGGACACCGCAGAGCTGCTGCTGGTGTCGTACGTAACGCTGTGGAACGACTACGCGGCGAACGAACGGATGCCCGACGATGCGCTATTGAAAGACCTGCCCTCGCCCGGAGCGGACGAGCCGGAGTTCGCAGGTCTGCCCACGTGGTGGCGCGATGCGGTGCGGCTCGAGCGGCAGGACCGCATCGAAGAGGCCGAAGCGACCATCCGTGCTGCTCTCGATCATCTCGGCGTCTATGCGTCGCTGGCCAGCCTGCATGAAGGACGCATGGCTCGGCTGCGCGATGCCGGTGATGTCGCCGGCGCCGCCGAGGCGAAGCGACAGGCGATCTCCTGGTGGTACGCGTACGCCGGAAGTGCGACGAGTGGTGGCGAAGGCGCGGCGCTGAGCTACGAGCGGGACAAACACATTGCCGCGCTTGGAGGAGAGTGATCGTGATCCCACATCGCACGCTGTTGTCGCTCCTTTCCCTGCCGTTACCCCTGTTGCTCTCGCCTGCGGTGCCCTCGCCCGTTGCGCTCACCCCACTCAGACAGTCGGCTATGCTCTCGTTCCTGCAGGGCGAGCGCCTCATGGAGCGCAGGCTCGATCGCGTCGCGACCATCAAGGTGCCGAAGGGAGTGAAGGAAGAGAGTTTGATGGGTGCCCGAAGCGATCAGAATGATCGGCTCGCATTCACCTTCGGCAACAAGTATCTGTGGGCATCGATGAGTGGCATGGCGCACTACAAGCAGCTACTCGTGGTGTCCATCATGTCGCCCGATGCGACGGCCGAGTCGCTGGCGCGCTATCCCCGCACATTCCGCATCTCGCGCAACAAGCCGAAGGTCGTGCACGACGTCACGCGTGGCTCGGTCTCCCTCAGTGTCACGGCGTACAGCTACCCCGTGAGCGACGACGGCGAGCCATCGCACATCTTCGAGTACTACGACCGTTCGCGGCGCCTGCACATCGTGTGGCATGCGGTGGTGAAGGAGGTGTCGCTCGCGTCGGGATTGCAGACGGTGGAGGCCATGGCGACGTCGTTCCGGATGATTGCCGACCCGGCCGCGCAGTTCACCGAAATGAGCGATCGCCCTCGTCGCGAAGCGGCGGAGCGCGCCAGACGGCGAGAACTCGCGCAGCGCACACTCGCAGCCGCGGGACTCGGGGGACTCGTACCGGGACGTCCGGTGCTCAAGGACGGCGTGTACGTGGAGTGGATGTCCGACCCCGAGCCCCGGTACCAGCTGTTCGTGCCGCTCGGTCGTGTAAGGGCGGTGTCGGCGCAGGGCGGCTTCCCACCGCGGCCAACGCCGCCGCTGGTGACCGGTGGTGGCGGCCAAACCACGCTCGCCGGATCGATCGGATGGCGCGCCTTTCGCGAGGGAGAATGGGAGTTCTCCAACAATGAGGACGCGTACCTGCCGCTCGAGGGACTGTCGAAGATGTTCGCGGCCAGATACAACGATCCGGGCGAGGTGTTCTACTACTACGTCGCGACGGTTCGCGTCGAGGAAGAGGACACGGACGACCTGCTCACGAGCCTGCAATGGTTCACGCGTGGCGTGCCGGAGGTACAGCGTCTCTGGCGCGAGGGCGCACTGGTGCGCGGCACGACGCCGCTGCCGCCGCGGGATTGATGCGTTCCCATGAACGACGCGAGCCCATCGCGGGCACTGCGCACACCCCGCGCGGCCATCGGCATCGACGGTGACGCACTGCTGCGCGCCGTTTCGGTTTCAATACAACCTCCCACCAGAGCCCAGCCATGATCACCCGGATGCTCGTCGATGCCCCCGCCAACACCTCGACCCTCACGTACGAGACTCTCGCGTATCTGGACGCCTACGACGCCGTGCTCGACTGCGACTACGCGTTCGTCGCGTACAAGGAGACCGAGGAGAACGGGACATGGCGCGTGCGGATCCGCTCGTCGCAGACGGCCGGCGGTGTGTTCGAGCCTGACGCGATGCGGCTGCAGTCACGCTCCGCGGGTGCCCACGGCAAGCCGTACTTCGTCTGGGGCTACTCGT
>DASQZA010000143.1:0-13574 GCA_035638935.1 Gemmatimonas sp.
CTCATCGTGGCCGATGGAGAGCTGCTGCAACTCGCGACGGCGTCCGGCGAGCGGCACACCATCACGTATCGACTCAAGGACCTGGAGGCGCGACTGCCGGAGGGTGAGTTCGTTCGCCTCTCGCGCAGTGCGCTCGTGCGCACGGATGCCATCCAGCGCATGAGCCCCATGCCGGGCGGCACGTACATCGCGACGCTGTATTCGGGGCAGCGCGTGGGCGTGAGCCGCATCCGGGCGCGTGTGATCCGGGATCAGATGCTCAAGCTGTAGTCAGGGTGGTGAAGCCGAAGAGTTCACCGGTGCCTCGGGATAGATGCCGAGCAGCATGTCGGCCTCTTCGGTCGCCTCCACATCGTGGAGCACCCCCGGCGCTAGTGCGAGGATTTGCCCCTCTGCGAGCGTGTGTTGTCGCTCCGATGTGCGCACGCGCAACGCACCCCGCACGACCTGAATCGTGACCCACCCCGGGGCCTTGTGCTCGGGCATTCGCCCGCCCGCATCGAACGCGAACAGTACCAGTCGCACCGGACCTTCATGCAGCAAAGTGATCTGACGGTGTCCGTTCGTACCGGCACTCGCCTCGGACCGCAGCGCGCGGAGCGTCGCGCGAGTGTCCAGCATGTTCTCGGGGCCCGCAAACCGCTCGGAGGGACGAGGGCGGCGACGTGAGTCATCAGTGGTCATCTGTATCTCGTGTGTAGGTGAAACGAACCCTTCAGCCACTGCGGTTGTCCAAATGGCGCTTGCCACGTCGCACACGTCATCGCCCTCGCCGACCCCGCTGCCATGTCCGCCCTGCTCTTCGATCTGCGTTATGCCCTTCGCGGTTTGCGCCGCACGCCGGCATTCACCGTGGTCGTGCTGCTGACGCTCGCGCTCGGCATCGGCGCGAACAGTGCGATCTTCAGCGTCGTCAATACAGTGCTGCTGAAGCCACTCCCGTACAAGGAGCCCGATCGCCTCATCACGATCTACCACGACTACCCGTCGCTGAAACTCGAGGCGCCGATCACCGCGCCGGGGTTCCGCGACTACCGCGATCGCACCCGGTCGTTCGAGTACTTGGCCGTGGGCACTGGCTGGGCCGCCAACCTCACCGGCCAGGGTGATCCAGAACGCGTGTCCGCGACGCGCGTGAGTCAGCAATTCTTCCCGGCGCTCGGCGTCTCGCTGCTGTACGGCCGCGGGTTCCTCCCGACGGAAGAACAGCCCGGCAGCGACAAGGTGGTTGTGCTCGGGTACGGGCTCTGGATGCGCCTGTTCGCAGGCGACAAGGCGGCCGTGGGCAAGTCGATTCCGCTGAACGGCGAGCCGTATCTCGTTGTCGGCGTGATGCCGGGAACGTTCGTCGACCCGTGGAATCGCACGAGCGAGCTGTGGGCACCGCTCGCGTTCACGCCGGCGCAGCTCGAGTCGCAAAACGAGTACCTCGCCGTGACAGCGCGCCTCAAGCCTGGTGTCGGCATCGCGGCGGCGCAGGCGGACCTCACCGCACTCGCGGCGGCGCTGCAGGCCGAACGTGGTGGTGAAGCGAGCGGATACGGGTTGCTCGCCAAGCCAGTCACCAAGGTGCTCGTCGGCAACATGCGCACGCCGCTCTTCGTGCTGCTCGGCGCCGTCGGATTCGTGCTGCTGATCGCGTGCGCGAACGTCGCCAACCTGTTCCTCGTCCGCGCGAGCGGGCGGCAGAAGGAGATCACCCTGCGCACGGCGCTCGGCGCTCAACGCTGGCCACTGATCCGTCAGCTGCTCGTGGAAAGCATGACGCTGTCGATCCTGGGTGGCGCACTGGGCCTCGCGTTGGCGTGGGGTAGCATCCGCCTGCTGGTGGCATCGAATCCCGCGAACATTCCGCGATTGCAGGAGCTGCACATCGATGCGCGCGTGGTGGCCTTCACTGCACTCGTGGCGATCGTGACCGGTGTGCTGTTCGGCGTGTTCCCGGCACTGCGCACGACGCGAACGAACCTCCACGAGGGGCTCAAGGACGGCGGGCGTGCTGGCAGTGGCGATCGCGTCGGCGCGTGGGTGCGTCGCACGCTGGTCGTCGCCGAAGTTGCGCTCGCGCTCACGTTGCTCGTCGGTGGCGGATTGATGCTGCGAAGCTTCGCGCGTCTCTCCGACGTCAACCCGGGATTCAATGCCGGCAACCTGCTGACGTTCAACGTGAGCCTGCCGGTCTCCAAGTACGAGAGCGACACGGCGCGGCGCGCGTTCTTCGCAGAAGCCGTGGCGAAGTTGTCGGCGGTCCCTGGCGTGCAGGGTGCAGCGGTTGCCACCGTTCTGCCCTTCAGCGGCGGGTGGGCGACCGGCAGCTTCAACGTCGAAGGATTCGAGGTGCCGCCGGATACGCCATCGCCATGGGGTGATCAGCGCACGGTCTCGGCGGGATACTTCGAAACCATGGGTGCACCGCTGATCGCGGGGCGATTCATCGACGAGACGGACCGGCTCGGCGGTGTGCGTGTCGCGGTCGTCGACGACGAGTTCGTGAAGCGCTTCTACAAACCCGGCGAGAGCGCGATCGGGAAGCGCTTTTGGTTCGGGGACGAAGTGCCTACGGACAGCACGATCTACACGACGATCGTCGGTGTCGTGGGCCACGCGCGGCACGAAGGGCTGGATGCCGAGGCGCGTGTGCAGATCTACCGGCCGTATGCGCAGGTGGGTGGCGGGGGCGGCGCTGCGATCGTCCTGCGCACGACGGGCGATCCACTCGCGATGGTCCCGACGCTGCGCACCGCGATTCACGGCATCGACCGTGACCTGCCGCTCGCGAACATCCGCACGATGGAGAAGATGATCGACGACTCGATGGGCCGACGCCGTCTCTCCACCACGCTGCTCGGTACGTTCTCGGCGATCGCTTTGCTGCTCGCAACGATCGGCATCTACGGCGTCATGGCGTACTCCGTGTCACAGCGGCAGCGTGAGCTCGGTATCCGGATGGCGCTGGGGTCGACGCGCGATCGCGTGCTGCGGCTGGTGCTGCGCCAGGGCATGCAGCTCGCACTCGCGGGCGTGGCGATCGGCCTGTTCGGTGCATTCGCGCTCACGCGGCTGGTGGAGTCACAGCTCTACGGTGTCGAGGCCACGGACCCGACGACGTTCGTGGCGGTGACGGCGCTGTTGACGTCCGTTGCGCTCGCGGCGTCCCTCGTGCCAGCCATGCGGGCAACGCGCGTGGACCCGGCGATCGCATTGCGGGATGAGTAGAAGCGCTCGAAGCTCCTCCGGGTCCTCAGTCTCGTACTTTTCGCATCGCAAGTTGCTCGAGCGCGCCCGGAAGCGTGGCGGCGGCGACACGATCAGGCCCAACTGGCCAGAACAAGTCAGCCGCAGCAAGGCGCTCGACCAGAGCCGCTGGCATGTCCTCGTAGGCGAGATCCGCGCGCGTGTAGCGGTAATAGCGCGCGTGGTTCTCGAAGTGATGGTTCGGCACGCCGAACGCGAGAAAGGCCGAATATTTTGCTCCGTCGACCGGCGTGCCGGTGTGCAGCACGCGCGGGTCGAAGATCACTGCATCGCCGGAGCTCGCCGGAATCCAGACGGCGCCCGGCACCTCGGGTACCTTGCCCGTGACGAGGCGACGCGCGTGGCTCATCCACCCGGTCTTCCGTTCGACGATCGCTCGGGCGGCCTTCGCACGCTCGTCAGCCGGACGGTGCGTTCCCGGCACCATGCCGAGTCGAAACGAGCCACCTGTCGACTGCAGGTAGATGCCGACGCGCACGATGCGGTATGGTGCCTCTCGCTCGTCCCAGTCCGGGCCGACGCCGAGCGACCGGCTTACGGAATCACGGTGCCAGTTGAACGAAGAGAAACCGACATGCAGATCCGTGTGCTGCAAGAAGCGGATGTCGGGTCCGAGCAATGTGCGGACGATCTGCAGCAATCGCTCGTGTGTGATGAGGTCCCAAAATGGCGCGTACCGTGTCACGCCGTCGGGCTTGGTCCATCCGCGACCCACGGCGGCGATATCGGTTCGGGGTCGGAGCGATACGCTCTCCAGAGCATGCAGCACTCGCTCCACCTCGTCGCTGGACAGCAGTGCCGGGATGGACGCGAAGCCGTCTGCAGCAAAACTGCTCGCCGCGCGATCCAGCATTGTGTTCTCGTCCGCATCAGTGTGCGCGCTCATGTCACGCGCTCAGGCGACGACAGACAGCATCGGTGCCAGCTCTGCGCGAGGTGCGCGACGCAGACGTGACATCGCACTGCGTTCGCTCTCGTACACTCGCTTGATTCCGTCGCCGAGTGATGCCTCGACGGTGCGGATGTAGTGCACCAGTCGCTCGAAACCACTCGGTTCCACGGAGGCCGCCTGATCGCTACCCCACATGGCGCGGTCGAGCGTAATGTGCCGCTCCACCACGCAGGCACCAAGGACGACAGCCCCCACGGTGGTCGGCAGCCCGACTTCATGTCCCGAGTATCCGATCGCGTATGGATAGCGGCTCCGCAACGTCTCGATCATGCGCAGATTCAGCTCCTCTGCGCGGCACGGGTACGCGCTTGTCGAGTGCAGCAGGACCAAGTCACGTGGCGCGAGGAGCGCGAGCGCGGCGTCGATCTCCTGCATCGTCGACATGCCGGTCGACACGATGAGTGGCCGCTCTGTTGCCCGGAGCCGTTCGAGCAGCGCATAGTCCGTGATGGCCGCCGACTGGACCTTGTAGCAGACCGGGTCGAATGACGCGATGAAATCGACGCTGGGCGCGTCCCAGCACGAGGCGATCCAGGTGATGCCCTTGGCGCGGCAATGGCGATCGATCGCCTCATACTCTGCTCGCCCGAACTCCACGCGGTGTCGGTATTCGAGGTAGGTCATGTAGCCCCACGGCGTCTGACGCATTGTCACCGCCTGCTCCGGTGGTGTACACAGCTCGGGGGTGCGCTTCTGGAACTTTACCGCGTCACAGCCGGCAGCGACGGCCGCATCGATCAGCTGCAGCGCGAGCGCGAGATCACCGTTGTGGTTGATTCCGATCTCGGCGATCACATAAGCCGGGTGGCCGTCACCGACTGCACGGCTTCCAAAGAGCACTTCGCGCGCTGCGGATGTGTGATTCACGTGACGGTCGCTCCAAGAAGGAGATCGCAGAGTTCTCGGACGGCCCCTCGGCCGCCCGCGTGAGACAGCGTCCAGTCGGCCTCTGCATGAACAGCCGGGTGCGCGTCGGCTGGGATGACAGCGAGGCCCGCCATGCGAAGGCACTCGAGGTCATTCACGTCGTTGCCGACGTAGATCACGTCTTCGAGTGGCACGCCGAGTTGGGCGGCGTACTCTCGCAGCGCAGCGCCCTTGTCGCCGAGCCCCTGCCGGCAGGGGATACCGAGCTTCCGGCAGCGGGCAGAGACCACGGGATGTGTCTCCGACGACAGCACAACGACCGGAAACCCGCGTGCGCGCAGCGCCGCGAGCCCGAGTCCGTCGCCACGATCGCACACCACCGACTCTCCGCCATCCTCGTGCACGATGACACGGTTGTCGGTGAGCACTCCATCGAAGTCGAGCGCAAGGAGCCGATACCGCTGCAAGTCGTCGAGCGAGCGTCGCGGGTAGACGATGTCGTCGCGATGGCGACCAGCGAGCCACTCGGCGTGCTCCCACTGATCTTCGGTGTCGAGGTCCGCAGCGAATCGCGGTTCCACCCTGAGGGGCACGATGGACAAGCCGCTTAGTGAACCTTCGTCGACCGTCGCGCGGCGCATGACGTCGATGTGCCCGGTCTGCCAATATGTGGAGGGCAATGCCTGCCGCGGCAGGTTGTACGGCTCGATGGAGTGGTGGGCCATGAGCGGCTCGAGAAACTCCTCGCGCATGCGCCACATCTTGTACGGGTTCTGGCCGGCTTCGGTCACCGCCCGAAGCGAATGCCCGGATGGTTCGGCGCACAGCCGGGCGACTGCGGCGTCCACGAGCCCTCGCGGACGTATGGGTGAGGTCGGCCGCAATTGTACGATCAGCGCCGGGTCGAATCCTTCGTGCTGCTGCAACCAGTGTATCGCGTGCTGCACTACGGGCAGGTCGGTGGTGTCATCCTGCGCGAGCTCTGCCGGCCGGAGGAAAGGCGCGTCCGCACCGCAGGCGATCGCCACGTCGCGAATCTCTTCGTCGTCCGTGGTCACCACGATTCGGTCCACGCTCGCAGACTCGCGCGCGGCTGCGATGCTCCACGCAATGAGCGCGTGCCCGCGAAAGGCACGAATGTTCTTTCGTGGTATCGACTTCGATCCCCCGCGGGCCGGGATGAGCGCGAGCGTGCCGGTTACCATGCCGTCCAGCCTCCGTCCACAACAAGGCAGGAACCCGTCATGTACGAGGATGCAGGCGAGATGAGGAACTGCAGCGCTGCCGAGTACTCGTCGCGAGTGGCCATGCGACCGAGCGGAGTGCGGGAGGAGTAGCGGTTCACGAACCCTTCATCGTGATCGGTGAACACACCGCCTGGTACCAGGGCATTCACTCGCAGGCCTTGCGCGCCGTAGTATGCGGCAAGGTAGCGTGTAAGACCGATGATACCGCTCTTGGTGACGGAGTACGCTGGAGGCTTGATGCCGGCAGTGGAGATGCCATCGTCGTAGAGGCGTTGATCGGGTGCTACCAGGCCATAGGTCGAAGCGACATTGACGATGGTCCCCGTGCCAGACGCCAGCAGATGCGGCAGGAATGCCTGCGCGCAGAGGAACGGGCCCGTGAGATTCACGTCGAGTGCACGTTTCCACGCGACCAGCGGGTATGACTCGAACCCGTGCGAGTGCGCGGTCCGGCTTGTTGCATCGAACTTCGGATCAATTGCTGCATTGTTCACCAACGCGTGCACCTGGCCGAAAGTCATGACGGTGGATCGCACGAGTTCGGCGACGCTCCCCGGATCTGTGACGTCGACCTGCACGGCCAGCGACCGTCCACCAATATCGGCAGCAATGTCCGCTGCGGTCGCGCCATCGATGTCGGCTACCACGACACGCGCGCCGGCCTCGCCGAGCGCCCTCGAATAGGCCGAACCAAGCAGGCCGGCGCCGCCCGTGATCACGACCACCCGCTCGGCCACGTCGAAGCGCGATGTGTACTGCGTCAGCTCGCCGACGTGCGCCATGACCTCAGACATCGATCACCCGGCCTTCACGCGCGCTCTGCAGCGCAGCTTCGGCAATGGCCACGGCGCGTACCCCGTCCTGAAGGGTGCACAGGGGTCGCTCTGCCCCTTCGATGCATGCCAGCAGATGACGCGCCTCGTCCATGAACATCGAGTTCCGCTCGAAGCCCGACTCGGGAAGTGTCCACCGCTGACACACTCCCGCGATGTCATACAGCTCCGCACAGCCGGAAAGCGCATCCCATGAGATCGTGCCTCGGCTCCCGGTGATGCCGAGCCAGTGACGCACCGGCCTCTCTACATAGTCGAGTGTAACTGTGGCCAGACCTCCGCTCCGCATGCGAAGGGTGAGCGACGCCACGTCCTCGACGTCTCTCGAGATTCCCTCAGCCCGAGCCGTTACCGCGGAAACGGATACGATCTCGCCGAGGATCCAGCGCAGATAGTCGATGGGGTGGGACAGCGTGCGAACCACTCCGCCACCGAGATCACTGCGCGCACTGTACCCATCGAGGTGATTCTCCCCGGCATGCCATGACGGAAGGAACTCACCCCAATGCGCATGCGCGGCCATCGGTGTGCCGATGAGGCCAGCTGCAACCCACTGCTGCACGGCGCGTAGAGAGGGATGAAAGCGGAACTGATAGCCGACAAGTGCAACCGTGCCGGCCCGTCGGACTGCTTCCTCGAGTTCCATAGCGACACTGAGTCGGTCCGCAACCGGTTTCTCAACGAGGATGTGGCAGCCGATTCGAATGGCGGCGAGTGCCGCGTCCACGTGGTACGCTGTCGGATTGGCGATCACCGCGATGCCGGCTTGAAATTCCGCGACCTCATCCCAGGCCCGCAGTACCGGCCAACCGTCGAGTGGTCCCGACTGTCCGGCCATCGTACGAAGTGCGGCGCATTCAACGCCCAGAGCGGTGAGATTGCGCAGATGACGACGGCCGATCGATCCTGCGCCCACCACGACGCAGCGGAGCGTCGACTGCGGTGGCCGCAGGCTCGGAGACGCTTCCGCGGGTCGCGCCGTGCTGGCGCGATCGATCGAGCCGAGGAGCAGAGTCATTCGTCGAGCACCCGTCGGCACACATCGGCAATGCGAGCCGCCGCCGTGCCACCGTTCTGCCATGGTAACAAGCGCCGCAGATTTTCCAGCGGGAGATCCGCGTGCACTTCCTTCCCGAGCGCCAGTGCCACGAACACGACCGACGAGTAGCGCGTGACCAGCACATCGCAGTTCGCCAGCATGTGATTGGTGTTGCCATCCTCGAGGATCATCGCCTCTGGTGCCCAGCGCTCGATCTCGCGCCGCGCACGGTCGAGACGTTCGTTGGGGTGCAGCTTGAAGAGCACGGGCCGCCCGTCCGCAATGCGCAGGGTGCGCTGCAGGTACTCCCGCCGATTCTCGTACTTGAGCGTCTCGCGAAGACACGAGGTCGCGCCCAGCACGTAGCCGCGATGTGGGAAGTCATTGTCGAGGAAGGCCGCCGCGTTGTCGAAGTTCGGAGAGCCGGTCACAACGAGACGCGTCGGGTCGATGCCTTTCCGTATAAACTCTTGACGGTAGCCTTCGGATGCGACACAGAACGCGCGATAGGCACGTGACTGCCCCGTCATCGATGTGTTCGCGAGCCAACGAGGCAATCCGAGTGTGCGGACGAGATGATAAATCCAGCGCTCCGGATCCATCATTCCTTCCTGGACGACGACGATGCGCTTGTCACGGATGTTTGCTGGAATGACCAGATCCGATGACGTGACCACGAGATCGTAGTCGTTGCGACGTCCTTGGAGGTCGACCTGCAATCCGTTCGCCGCGAAGTACGCCTCGGAACGGCGCTTGGCCTGCCCCCCGAGTACGGTGAAGTCCAGAAGGCCGAGACGTGCGGTGGCCTGCGGAACCCCGCTTGCATAGTGCGAGGTGAACCACGGATCGCATTCACCCAACGCCTGCGCGACCTGATGCATCTGCGTCGTCTGGTTCATCGAGCCACCGATGAACAGGACTCGTGGCCGGCGAAGCAGCGCCGACCGCCTGATCGCGGTCGCGGTGTCTTGCGGTGCTGGGGAGAGATGGAGTGCCATCGGCAGTCAAGATGCGCACGAGTCCGAGCAGCGCGAGAGCGTTCGTGACACCGTGACACACTCCAGTCGCGACGCTGACCATGCCGTGACCAATTCGAAGTCTTTCTGCATGGCACGCGCACCAGCGAAATGCCGCGCGCGTCTTCAGCCCGAGCGTCGCAGTCCGTCGGAGTCCACACCGGCGACCTGTCTCAGAATCGCGTCCAGCCGGTCCAGCTCATGATCCCAGCTCAGGTCCAATGCAGTCGCACGCGCCCCACTCGCGAGGGTCGCGGTCAGCGCACGGTCCAACACAAGGCGCTCCATGGCGCGCGACATGGCATCGACGTCGCTCTCCGGGAAGGCGAGGCCGTTCACGCCATCGCGCAGATGGTCCGCAACGCCGCCCGCTGGTGTTGCAACCACCGGCAATCCACTGGACATGGCCTCCAGCACCACGAGTCCGAGGGTTTCAGTCAGCGAAGCGAACAGGAAAGCGTCTGCACTCGCGTAGAGCTGAGGCAGCACGCTGCCGCGATCGAGATTGCCCAGGAACGAGATGTGGTGATCCCCGCCGGCCAGCGCCCGGACCTGCTCGACACGCGGTCCTTCGCCCGCGATGACCAAGTGCATCCGTTGCCGCGGAAGGCGGCGCTGCAGCAGTTGGAACGCGGCCACGATCTGCTCAACTCCCTTCTCGGGCGCGATTCGGCCGACGTGCAGAAAGAGAAATCCATCACCGCTGTTGTATGTCTCGCGCAGCGCTTCGCTTCGTCGGGTCGGATGAAACGTCTCGATCTCGACGCCGCGCCCCCACACGTCAACCGCAGGAACGCCCATGACACGCAGGTCGTCACGTGCCGGCGCGGACGGTGTCAGGGTGCGATGCGCACGCCGGTGAAATCGCACCAGATGGGCGTTGACGGGGCCTCGTAGCCACGGCACGCCGTACGCGACGGTATAACGGGAAAAGTCCGTGTGGTAGGACGTGATCATCGGTATGCTTGCGCGGCGCGCTGCGTGCTGTCCCATGCGGCCAATGACGAACTCTGTTGCGCAGTGAATCACATCCGGGACGAACTCTTCCACAAGACGCGCGAGACTCCGTACATTCGGCAGCGCAAGCCGCAGGTCGGGGTAGAACGGCAGTGGTGTGCTCGGGAACGTGAGATGTGCGGATAGGTCACTGAGGCCGCCACGCGATCCGAATGCGTTGACGACGCCGGCCGGGTAGCGTGGACCTGCCACTGCCACGTCCCATCCTCTCGTGATGAGGCCCGTGACCGATAACGAAGTCACGACCGAGACTCCGTTCACCTGAGGAGGATACGTGTCACTGCATACCAGAAGTCGTGGTCGGCGCATCTTCTGTAAATGGTTTGGTCTGGAAAACGCTCGCGCAGACGCCGGGCGGCGCTGCGGCGCTGCGGCGCTGCGGCGCTGCGGCGCTAACGCTGATCAACGATGGCATTGGCAATGTCACGGATCGGTGATCACCGGGTAAATGTCACGGAATGCGCGCTTCGCTGGCGCCGGCTCGTTACGTAGACGCGACCGGTCCGTCGTGTGGCTTCGACATGTTGGCGTCAACATCAGTGCAGCTGCGACAGTTCACACTTGCGCAAGGAGCGGAATGACCGACTCGCCAGTGGTATCGCGCCTGGTATCACGCGTGGTATGCGTAGTGCTCGACGGGCTTCGCGCTGACGTCGTGGAACTCCTTCGACTTCGCAAGCTCCAGTCGATGATAGCCCACGGTGCTTCGTGCCGAAGTGCACAAACAGTGGCGCCAAGCGTGACGGCCGCCGCGATGGGGTCGCTGTTCACCGGTGTGCGACCCGCGGATCACGGACTCAACTCCGATCGCTTCCGTCTTCCGCAGCCTCGCATTGCACTCGACCCTATGCCACGTGTGCTCCGCGACGCCGGCATCGCGACACGATCGTTCCTCGCTCAGGTACCCTGGGCATACCGAGGAGTCGCGCGCGGCCTCGCACGGATGGCAGGCGTGACGGATGCACGATTCAGCGGCGATGACGCGAATTCGATTCTCGACTCGGCCCGCGACGCAATTCATCCCGCACGTCGCGGGCTGTTCTTCTTTCACTGGCCGGACGCGGACCGAGCCGGCCATGCCCACGGTTGGACCTCGCGCCGTTACATGGACGCTGCACGTCGGTTGGACGAAGCGTTGGAACGACTCGACGGCATGTTCGGCGCGTCGTCAGATCCGGACACCCTGCTCATCGCGCTGGCGGATCACGGCGGCGGGGGCGTGCGTTTCCGTAATCACGATTCCACGCATCCACACGACCGCACGATACCAATCGTGCTGTCCGGAGGTCGCGTGTCGCACGGAGAACTCGCGCCACTTTCATCCTTGCTCGATGTTCCGCCGACCATTCTCTGGGCGCTCGGCGTGTCCATCCCGCACTCCTGGTGCGGTCGTCCGATGACGGAAGCGTTTGCGGACGTCGGCGTAGGGTCGGTCGCGCTCCGACCGGGTGGTATGCCAGTGAATACCGCGCAACGACCCATGATGCTCGCACGCTGACGTGCGCAGCATGCGCAACTCCCTCATCAGCCGGCTCGACGCCGGCGACCGGGCGCTCTTTGCCCGCTGCAGCCTCACACAATCGCCGCCGCGCATCGCCTGCAGCTTCTGGCGCGCCGTCACACATCTCGGTGGCGCTCGATTTTCCGTCGCCGCTTCGTTGCTCGCGATCGCAGTTGGCGGTCGGTGGCGAGCGGCCGTGATCGAGGCGATTTCTGTGCTCGTTATTTCTCACCTCGTCGTTCAGGCGGTCAAGCGGTCTGTCAGCCGGCCGCGGCCATCGCGCGACGCCAATTTCGGTGCCGTGATCACCGCACCCGATCGGTTTTCGTTCCCTTCAGGTCATGCTGCTGCGTCCGCCTCGCTCGCGATCGGCGCCGCGACCGTGCTACCGCAGTGGTCGCTGGCGTTCACCACGCTGGCTATCCTCGTCAGCATGTCACGCGTGGTCCTCGGCGTGCATTTCCCGGGAGATGTGATCGCCGGTCAGCTGATCGCGCTCGGCGCCTGGGCAGTGCTATCAGTGCTGTAGTGCTGTAGTGCTTCCTTCGGCGCGGCGGGAAGCGCGCCTTGCGGAGCGCCGCCATCGGTCAGCAGCTGTCGCATGTCGCGCGCGATGCGCTCCGCGATCTCGTCGATCGGCAGGTCGTTGGGATCGGTGCCGAACGGCTCCTCGATCTCGGTGGCCAACAGCTCGAGCCCCATCGTCGCGAAGAACGTGCACATGCTCGCGATGATGGTGCCGTAACCGAACTCGCGTACCATCCCGAATGGCAGGACGAGCGCATACAGCAGAACGAATTGCTTGACGTACGAACTGTACGAGAACGGAATCGGTGTGTTGCGGATGCGCTCGCACGCGCCCGTGATGTCGTCGAAGGCGAGCAGCAACGGTGTGTAGGCGACGAGCGACCCTTCGGCAAGCGAGCCGCTCCGCAGGTCTTCATGCAATGAGCGGCTGAGCGATTGCACGATGGCATTCGGGACATGCGGCCCCGTCGCACCTTGCGGACGGCGCAGGTGGATCACCAGCGCCGCCGGGAATGACCCAAGCAGCGCTGCATACTCGGTGCGCCGCGGCGCACCCGGTTCGAGCTGCGCGTCGAGTTGATGGGCCAGCCCACGCGACACGTTCACCAGCTGGCCCCACAGCCGGCGCCCTTCCCACCACCGGTCGTACGACGTGTTCGTGCGGAACACGAGCAGCAACCCGAGAATGATGCCGAGGATGGAGAGAAAACTCGGGCCAAGCGGAATTGCGACGCGAAACAGGTCGGTCTCCACCCACACCACCAACGCTGCCCACGCGCCGGCGCCAAGCACGTCGAGCGCCAGCGTGCGAAACACCGGGCTGCGTGGAAAGTCCAGCAGCGTGCGGATCCAGTTCTTCGGGTCGTACGTGATCATGCTTCTGTGATCATGCGCATCTGATCATGCGCGGTACGCGACCCGGTGTCTTACTTCACCGCACTTTCAAGCAGGGCCAGCCCACGCTTGGCCTCGGCCAGCCCGTCACGCTGCGTCTTGCTCGGCGCCTGCAAGCTGCCGTGGCGCACACCGCTGCCGTTGTACGCACCGACGATGCGCCCGATGCTGGCCGCTGGCCCACCCCCACCACCGCCGCGCCCACCACGACCGCCTGCCGCCAATCCGAGCTGCGTAGCGATGCCATTGAGACGTTCCGCTTCCGCACCGGTGGCCGCTGCAAGCTTGGTGCGGAACGCCGCCGTCGCAGTCGCGATGCGCGCCTGCACGTCGATCACCTCGAGGAGAAACGTCTCGCGCGCCTTGTGATCGGCGAGCGTCATCGGCAACGCCGGATCCGCACGCACGTCGAACTCGCGGCGCTG
>DASQZA010000144.1:0-14131 GCA_035638935.1 Gemmatimonas sp.
CCGATACTCGAGCGCCACCAGGCGAGGCTCTTCCGGCGTGCCTTGCGCCACGCACAGGAACGAGCCCATGCCCTCCTGCTCCATCTCGGCGCGACCGAGCACCGTGATGTCCATCCCGTGCCGCGCCGCTATGTCACGGCCGACTGCGACGAACGTCTCCGGGGTGCAGTAGTTGCCGGGCATCTGGCCGAGACGCTTCGCGATCGCCTGCCCTTCGCCGATCGCCACCCCGACCTCGAACGCGCCGCGCGCTTCGTCGGTATCGGGCAGCAGTAGGGTGGCGTCGGTCAGTGGTGCACGACGGTCCTTTTCTGGCGGTGGCGTTCGCAGCTCCTGATACTCCCACGCGCCTGCTGCAACGCCGATCGCAAGCGCCTCGATCGCGTCCGCATCTGCATCAGGCATGAGCAGGTGCATCCGACCGACGCCCAACTTCACGGCCTGACGCGTGGCCACCGCCGCGGCTCTGCGCAGCGTCGCGCGGCTCGCGGCGGCCGGCCCACGTCCAACCAGCAGTACGCGCTGTACGCCAGTCTCCGGACCCACCACGAGCATCGTTTCGTCGCGCCCTGCACGGAAATCCCGCCGCGCGATGCTCCGCGAGAGTGCGCCCTGCATCGACGCGTCCAGTGCGCCGAGACTCTCGGGCAAGCTCGCATCGGGTGGCAGCACGACAACGAGCAACGGTGTGTCGATGTTCGCTACCGCTTCATGACTTGCGTGCAGCTGTGGAGCCATGATCAGCGCATCCCCGCAATGATCTGGTCGCCGAACACCGTCGTCGACACTTCCGTGGCGCCGTCCATCTGTCGGGCCAGGTCGTAGGTGACCTTTTTTGCGGCGAGTGCGTTCTCGATGCCGCGGATGATCAAGTCACCCGCCGGCTTCCATCCGAGATACTCGAGCATCATCACACCAGACAGGATCACCGAGCACGGGTTCACCTTGTCTTGCCCTGCATACTTCGGGGCTGTGCCGTGCGTGGCTTCGAAACAGGCCACGCCGTCACCGACGTTGCCGCCCGGTGCCATGCCCAAGCCGCCCACTTGAGCAGCCGCAGCATCGGAGAGGTAATCACCATTCAGGTTCGGCGTGGCGATCACGGAATACTCGGAGGGTCGCAGCAGCAGCTGCTGGAACATCGCGTCGGCGATGCGATCGCCGATCACGACACAATCACGCTTTGCAGTGGCGGGCGCGTTCCACGTTTCCGCTTCGGTGATCACGTGCTCGCCGAATGCTTCCTTCGCGACCTCGTAACCCCAGTCGCGAAATGCGCCCTCGGTGAACTTCTGGATGTTGCCCTTGTGCACGAGCGTCACGCTGGGGAGTCCATGCTTCAAGGCGTACTCGACCGCCATCCGGACCAGACGCTTCGATCCGAACTCCGACATCGGCTTGATGCCGATGGCCGAGCCCTCGCGGATCTTCGCCTTGTAGTTCGTGGCCAGGAATTCGCGCACCGCATCTGCTTCGGGCGTGCCGGCTTTGTACTCGATGCCGGCGTACACGTCTTCGGTGTTCTCGCGGAAGATCACGATGTTCACCTTCTCCGGTTCCTTCACCGGCGCGCCGACGCCCTTGAAGTAGCGTACCGGGCGAATGCATGCGTACAGGTCGAGCTCCTGACGCAGGGCGACGTTCAGTGAGCGGATGCCGCCGCCGACCGGCGTCGTCAGCGGGCCCTTGATGCTCACGCGGAATTCTCGGCAAGCATCCAGCGTTTCGGCCGGTAGCCACTCACCCGTCGTGCTGTGCGCCTTCTCGCCAGCGAGGATCTCCATCCACTCGATCTTCCGCTTGCCGCCGAAGGCCTGCTGCACGGCGGCGTCGAACACACGGACGGATGCACGCCAGATGTCGGGACCGATTCCGTCACCCTCGATGAACGGGATGATCGGATTGTCCGGAACGTTCAGCTTCCCGTTCACGTAGTCGATGCGCTGCCCGTTTGCGGGCACCTGTGCGTAGCGGTAGGTCGCCATGGAGTGGATCGCCGATGGAGGGGGAAGTACGTCGCTCAAGCGACGCCAAGCGGCGGAAGCTATGGCGGGTGCGGGCGCCGCGGCAAGCAGCGCGCTTCGCCGTGCGGATCGCTGTACGGATCGCTGTACGGATCATCGTGCGAATCGCTGCGTCAGCGGTCGCGCACCTGGCGCGCGTTTGCCCGGCAGCGCCAGTACGCATTGTTGCATTCCCATCAAGTACCAGCAGCTGGGGCGGGTGGAGTCGAACCACCAACCACTCGATTAACAGTCGAGCGCTCTGCCATTGAGCTACACCCCAATACGACGACGCCGTTCTCATCGGCGGCCGGTTGCCTCTGTAGTAATAACCGGGCCGACCAGAGCCGCAAACCCATCGGCGCGGAAAATTCGGGTGAAGCAGAGACCAGAACACCAGACCGCCTCCGTTCGCGCGGTGCGATCGGAGGCGGTCGAGTACATCGTCGAGTCCATCAATGACGCGCGCTTGCGGGTCGTGCAGCAGTGCCCAGGCTCGGGATCGAACCGAGATGCCCTTGCGGGCGCGGGATTTTGAGTCCCGTGCGTCTGCCAGTTCCGCCACCTAGGCCAGTCGTGCAGGCGCAAAACGCGCCGTCACGCCGGACGGCGGAGTGTACTCCGGGGAGCAGGCTCACGCCACCGCGACGTCGCCATTGGGCTCAACGCACCCACAACCAGGCCACCCGGATCCCTACGGGCGACTGCCAGGTGGCCCCTGTCGGGGCGGTGCCGATTTTGGTGGACGCCCACCGCCATCAGAGGCGCCGCGGTTGCCACGGTCACCCGAACCGCCAAGCCGACCGCGCTGCATCTCCTGCATGCCCCGCCGAATTTCGTCCTGCAGCGCGAAGTAGCGCGCCCGCTGGGACGGCGCCAGAAATCTCGCCAGTTCCCGCTGCTCCTGCTCCATCGCATCGATGCGGCGCCGCTCGAGTCGCGGCAACGAGTCGAGCAGTTCCGCGATCCGCGATTCGCTTGCGGGTTCCGACGCGAGCAGCTGACGGCGCAACTCCCCGCGAATGTGCTCTTCGCTGCGCCAGAGATCGCGCTTCTCGCGCTCGACCCGGTTCGACACGGCACGCAGCTGCCGCAGCTGATCGTCCGACAGCCGAAGCTTGGTCCGCAGAATCTCGTTCAACCGCGCTTCGAAACGGCGCTCCATCGTCGCCCGGTCACTGAAACCGCGACCGCCGGAGCCACGCTCGCCCGCTTGCGGGCGGCGGCCGCGTGCTGTGGAATCGCGAGTCGGCTGCGCGTCGAGCGCGTTCGGCGATGCGGAGCAAATGAGCGCTGCGAGCATGCACAGGCCAACGGACTGACGAATCACAGCGTCCCCCGCGGAGTGACGGTCACGATGGGCACGGTCGAAAGCGGATCCGCCGACGTCGCACCATCCCACTTCTCGAGCCGGTCGAGCATGCGCTGGAGATCCTCATCGGAGTACTCACTCAGGTTGCCAAGCGAAGCGTCCGACGAGCCCTGGTCGAGCGACGCTGCGTCGTTGCTGTCCGCCGCCCGAGTCGCCATGCCGCTGGTGCTGCTCACGGCGAGTGTCTCACCCCCCGATCGCACACGTGCCTCCGACGACGCACCCACCACGGTCGTCGCCACGGCCCCGACGCTCGTGTCGGCAGTACCGGTCGCGGACCCACTCCGAAAGGTCAACGCCGACCAGCCGCCGATGACCGCGACGCTTATCGCCGCAGCCATGCGCCACGTACTCGAGAGCACACGGGTCGTACGTGGCGCCATCACCGGCGACTCGCGTACCAGACGTGGGCCTGCGACGCCGACAGCGCCGACCTCGCGCATCGGAAGTGCGGCAACGATGCGCGTCACGTCTACCGGGACGGCACGCGGACGAACCGACCGCGCGAGACGGAGCAGCGCGACTTCCTCCGTGCATTCCGCACACGATTCCACGTGCGCTTCCACCGCTACCCAATCGGCGGCAGCAAGCCGCGCCGCGACGAGGTCGGGGAGCATGTCACGCATGTGGATGTTGCTGCACTCAGTCATCGAGAAACTCCTTCACCGCGCGAATCGCGTTGTGATAATGCACCCGCGCCGCACCCTCGGAGGAATCCAGGATGACGGCAATTTCCTTGTAGCTTCGCCCTTCCTGTACACGCAACGTGAAGACTTCCCGTTGCATGCGTGACAACCGTGCGATCGCGCGCACCATCCGCTGCGAGAGTTCGTCTGCCACCATGCCGTCGAGTGCGTCGTAGCCACTCGAGGGAAGATCATCGTGCACTTCAACTTCGACGCCACGGCGTTTTGCCGAACGCCGCCGGTCGAGTACCAGATGCCGTTCGATCGTGAACAACCACGTACGCAGCGCGCTGTCCGCGCGAAAACCATCCAGTGCCGCAAAGGCTCGCACGAACGTGTCTTGCACCAACTCGTCGATATCGTCAGTGACGCCGAGCCGCACCGCGAACCGGGCCAGTGCCGGCGCGTGCCGCTCGACGATCGCGGTTGCGGCGCTCTCATCGCCTTCCCGCCAGCGTTCGATCAGCGCCCGATCGAGCGACGCCTCGTCCTCCCGTTCGGCCTCGATCATACACTGTTCAAGATTGGACGCTCGCGCCTGCGGGACGTTAAGCCGGCCATTAATATCGCGATCATGACAGGATTCATGACGGAGATCATCGCCCACCGCGGGGCTTCCCGCGACCGGCGAGAAAACACACTTGCCGCGTTTACCCTGGCCCTGGAGCAGGGGGCAGACGGCATCGAGCTCGACGTGCATGCGACACGCGACGGCACGGTGGTAGTGCATCACGATCCCGTGGTGCGCATCGATCCCGCGGGTCCGGCTGTGCCGTTAGCCGACCTGACAGACCGAGAAGTCGCCGCGGTGCGTCTCCCCGGCGGCGACCCTATCCCGACCCTCGATGCGGTCTTCGACCTGGTCGGCGACCGGGCAACGATCTATGTGGAGATCAAGGGCAGCTCAATGACGGAGATCCTGGCCACCTGCCTTCGGCGCCATTCAACGGCGCGCTACGCCGTTCACGCCTTCGACCACCGCATGCCGCTCGCCGTGCGCGAGCGACTCCCAGGCACACGAATCGGACTGCTCAGTGCGAGCTACCCGCTGAACGTCGCGGCCCTGCTGCAACCCGCGACGGCCGACGCATTCTGGCAGCACCAGTCGCTGATCGACGTGTCGCTGGTAGAGGCCACTCATGCCGCCGGGTGCCGGGTCATTGCCTGGACGGAGAACGACCCGGTACATGCGCGCAGCTTGCTTGGCATGGGCGTGGACGGCCTCTGCACGGACATTCCCGGGGTGTTGCGCACCGCGCTGGGACTGGAGCGACGCTGATCCCAGCGCATCGTGCAGGGCAGCTACTCGCCGGCGAAGCCGTCGCCCGGTGTCGTAGGCGGCGCTGAGTATGGTGGCGATGCGTGCGGTGGCGCGGCGTGCGGCGCGGTGGCAGGTGGATTGGCCGATGAAGCGGCCGCAGAACCTGACCCCGCAGTTCCGGACGCGGATCCAGCGGACCCCGCTCCGCTCGCTTTCGCGGCCTCCAGCTCGGCCTCCAGACGCTTCGCCTCCGATTCCCGCTCGCGCAGTGCCGCCACCAGCCGCTCGCGTGCGCTCGTCTCGAGTTCGTGCCCACTGTCCATCGCGCGAAACACGGCATACCCGAGCACTTCGGCAGCCTTGTCGGCCAGCTCGCGCGCCCGGTACGCGTCGATGCGCAGCTTGCCCTCGTCGACGATGTCCTGCGCCGCCTTGCCTGCCTTGTCGATGCCCTGCCTGACCTTGTCCCAGATTGCCATCGTCGTCTCCCGAGGGGTGGAGTGAGGATTCCTGTACACTACGGCAAACGGTGCGCCCAGTTGCATGACCCCGACAATCTGCAGGCGGGCCCCTGCGATGGCATGCCACCGAGGGTAGTCCACAAAACAAGAAGGCCCCCGACTGACGGGGGCCTCTTGCTGTATTCAGGACTGCTGGCGATCTCAGGCCGCGACCGTCTCGTCGTCGGTGACTTCCTCGTACACGACGGGCAGAACACTCACCTTGTAACGACGCTTGTTGTGGTGCTGAAACTGCACCACACCGTCGACGAGCGAGTAGATCGTGTAGTCCGTGCCCATGCCGACGTTGCTGCCGGGATGCCACTTCGTGCCGCACTGACGCACGATGATGTTGCCCGCGGTGACGAACTCGCCGCCGTACTTCTTGATGCCGCGGTACTTCGGGTTCGAGTCGCGCCCGTTGCGTGAGGAGCCGACGCCTTTCTTATGTGCCATTGCTAACTCCGAAGGGGAAGCGCAGCCGATTGCAGGATCCGCAGGGCAGGATCCGCGTGGCGCGCTGCCGGCGCTCAGCCGAGGGTGATGTCCTTGATGCGGACTTCCGTGAACTTCTGACGATGGCCCTGCTTGCGCGCGTAGTTCTTGCGGCGCTTGAACTTGAAGACGACGATCTTTTCGTCGAGGCCATGCTTCACGATCTCGCCCGTCACCTTGGCGCCGGAAAGCGTTGGCACGCCCGCGCGAATGGCGCTGCCATCCGAGCCGAGGAGAACGTCGTTGAATTCCACTGCCGTACCAGCCTCGCCAAGAATCGAGGGGATGCGGAGTGACTTGCCCGGTTCGGCGCGGAACTGCTTGCCGCCGGTGCGGATGATCGCGTAGCTCATGGCATTACTTCGGGTGTATAGAAGCCTTCAGAGGTAGCCTTAAAGCTTAGCTGGGCTTCGGGTTGGAGGCAAGAGGGCCGAGCTCGGAGCTCGCGCCCGTCAGCTCATGGCGTACTGCTGGGTGACATCGCGCTGTGCGCCCTTCATGACCAGGCGAATTTCGTCCGGCTTGAGCAGTGGGTCATCTCGCAGATCGAGCGCGAACCCGGCCAGCTTCTCGAGGCGCTTGACGAAGTCGTGCTCCTGTTCCAGGACGTGCAGCGCGACCTCCGGGTGCATCCGGAGCGTGAGCGCATCCCGCCGGCCTTCGGCCGAGATGCGGCGGACAGCCCGCTCCACCCGGCGCACGATGGTTTCCGGGGTGAATACGCGTCCCGTCCCCGCGCAGGTCGGGCACGTCTCCGTCATGCTCTGCAGATGACTTTGCCGCACACGCTGGCGGGTCATCTCGATCAGGCCGAGGTCGCTGACGGCATAGGCCTTGGTTCGCGCCCGGTCGCGGCTGAGCTGCTGCCGGAGCTCGTTCAGCACCCGGTCGCGATTGCTCTGCGTTTCCATGTCGATGAAATCGCAGACGATGATGCCGCCCACGTCACGAAGCCGGAGCTGACGGGCGATCTCGCGCGCCGCCTCCGTGTTCGTCTTGAGAATCGTCTTCTCGGGATCCCGCTTGCCGGTGTAGCGCCCGGAGTTCACGTCGATGGAGACGAGCGCCTCGGTCGGCTCGATGATCAGATACCCGCCGGACGGCAGGTCGCACCGGCGCTTGAAGAGGTCGCGAATCTCCGTTTCGATCCCAGCCTTGTCGAACAGCGGCACCGTGTCCTCGTACAGCTTCACCCGATCGACGAGCTCCGGCGCGATGCCCTGGAGATACTCGGTGATCTCGTTGAAGACCTGTTTGGAGTCGACGGTGACGCCTTCCACCTTGGCGCTGAACAGATCGCGCACGAGTCCGCGCGTCACGTTCGTTTCGCGATGCACCAGCGCCGGCGCACGCATGAACTGCGTCTTCCGCTTGATGCGCTTCCAGTTGTTGATGAGCGTATCGAGCTCGCGCTTGAACGTTTCCTGTGAGGAGTCCTCGCTCACGGTCCGCACGATGACGCCGCCCACGTTCTCGGGAAGGATCTCGCCGACCATCTGACGGAGCCGCTGGCGCTCGCTGCGCTCGTCGATCTTGCGGCTGACGCCGACCTTCGACGCAAACGGCATGTAGACGATGAACCGGCCGGCGAGCGACACCTGTGCCGTGACCCTGGGGCCCTTGGTGGAGATCGGCTCCTTGCTGATCTGCACCAGAATGTCTTGGCCGCGCTTGAGCAGGTCCTGAATCGGGCGCACCTCCTTTCGCCCGCGTCGGCCGCCAGTCGACTCCTCAGCCGCCGACTCGTCCTCGTCGTCGTCCTCGTCGTCGGAGACGGACGCATCGTCGACCACGACGTCAGCCGCATGCAGGAACGCGGATTTCTCGGTACCGATGTTCACGAAGGCGGCCTGGATACCCGGCAGCACGGCCTCGACCTTCCCGAGATACACGTCGCCGACCATGCGGCGTGCATCAGGACGATCGACGAGCAGTTCCACGAGCAAGCCGTCCTCGATGATCGCAACGCGCGTTTCGCGCGGCGTCGCATTCACCAGGATTTCACGCTTCATTGTGTCATCTCACGCCATCGGACGGCGGCGACTCCGCTTGATCCGAACGACGAGGAACACGGTGATCCAGCGGAATGAACCGGTCGCTCCCCGGGCGCAGGCCAGGGCCTGCGAAGGCCTCGCCACCAGGTGCGGCAACACGGACGACGTCACGGGCTCCCCCATGCAGCGCGTCCGATCGTCCATGCGACTCGTGCCACTCCGTCTGCGCAGGCACCCGCGCACGAAGCGGCAGGCGGCACAGGGACTGGGAAATCACGACTGCATACGATCAGCACACGTCGGCGCGACGCGTGATGGGGCGTTCGACGGGCGTCAGCCGAAGGCACGCTGGCCTCGACCGGCCCCCGTCAGAAACGCAAACGGCCCGTGAGTCGCACGGGCCGCCGGCGCCTGGTGCGACGGCAACGGAAACGGTAGTACTACAAGATGAACGGACGTTACTACGCGTGAACAGTACACGGACCGCCTCGTCTCTCGCTAGGCCGCCGGCCGTCGCGAGCGCCCCTATACGAGCAAGCCCTTGAGCAGGTGGCGCGCGATCACGAGGCGCTGAATCTCGCTGGTGCCTTCGCCGATCTCGCAGATCTTCGCGTCGCGCATGAATCGCTCGACCGGGTACTCCTTCGTGTACCCATACCCGCCGTGGATCTGGATGGCCTTGATCGTTGCGCGCATCGCAAGCTCCGAGCAGAACAGCTTGGCCATTGCCGCTTCCTTGCCGAACGGCTTGCCATTCTGGGCGAGCCATGCGGCATGATAGACGAGATGCCGGCCTGCCTCGATCTCGGTCGCCATGTCGGACAGCTGGAACTGCACCCCCTGGAAGGTCGCAATGGCCGCGCCGAACTGCTTGCGCACCGATGCGTACTTGAGCGCCTCGTCGAGCGCCCCCTGCGCGATGCCGACCGACAGCGCCGCGATGCCGATGCGTCCCGCGTCCAGCGTCTTCATGAAATTGATGAAGCCAAGCCCCTCGGTACCAAGCAGGTTCTCGGCCGGCACTTCGACGTTGTCGAACAGCAACTCGCGCGTGTCGGAGGACCGCCATCCGAGCTTGTCTTCCTTCTTGCCAGCGCGGAAGCCAGCCATGTTCGGCAGCGAGTCGTCGTGTCCGATGCCGAGCGCGCGCGTCATCTCGATGTCGACATTCTCCTTCGTCAGGATGAAGGACGAGATGCCCTTCGTGCCCTTGCTGGGGTCCGTCACGGCCGTCACGACGAAGATCTCGCCGACGCCTGCATGCGTGATGAACCGCTTCGAGCCATTCAGCACGTAGTGACCGTTCTTGCGCACGGCTGTCGTGCGCGTGCCTCCGGCGTCGCTGCCGGCGGCTTCCTCGGTCAGACCGAAGCCGCCCAGCACCTTGCCACTTGCCAGCAACGGCACGTACGCCTGTTGCTGCGCGGGCGTCCCGAAGTACACGATGGGCGACGTGCCAAGCGTGGTGTGCGCGCTGATGGTGATCGAGTGCGACGCGTCGACCTTCGCCAACTCCTCGATGGCAATCATGAAGCTGATGGTGTCGAACCCGGCGCCACCCATCTCCTCGGGCCATGGAATTCCCAGCAGCCCCAGCTCTCCCATCTCCTTCACGTTCTCCCACGGGAACGTGCTCGCGTCGTCGTGCTGTCGGGCGACCGGCGCCACCTTCTCCCGGGCGAACGCGCGAACGGTGTCGCGTACGGCGAGGTGCTGCTCCGAAAAATAGAGACTATCGTCCATGTCTTCTGTTGTCTGCTGATGTCAGGTACGGCGGGCTGGAAGCCGGGTGCGTGCCGCCCCGGATACAAAGGGTGGCGCAGCCTCGGTCGTGCCGAGGCAACGATCGCAGGCACCACATTGTGATCGCACCTCAGGGTCACCGAAATAGCGCAGCACGAACGCCCGTCGGCAATAGCGGGTCTGCGCATATTGCTGCATCGCATCGAGCCGGCTCAGCTCGGCCTGCCGGCGGCGCTCGCGCTGCGTCCAATCAACGGGAAGCGATGGGCCATTTCTGCACCGCGGGTCCAGACGCAAGCCCCCACCAACACGCGTCCATGTGAGAAACTGCCCGGACTCGAGCCGCTCGAGGACGGGGATCAGCGACGACGATCCACCGAAGCCGGGCGGAAGACCGTCGAGATCGACCGTCGCGCCAGTCTCCAATCGTTTGCCGACAGCACGCCAGAGTGCGCGCAACACCTCGCGATCGTAGCTGCGGTCGCCCGAAAGTTCGCGGGTGATACGGTCGGGTCTGGCCAGCAAACGTACCCACACCCTACCCTGGGTCGGCAACTCGACCACCATCGCCCCTGCCGCCACCAATGCCCGCAGCGCAGCTCCGACCTTGCGTTCGCCAACCTTGGGCGGGAGTCGGCGCACGATGTCCTCCTCGGACATGCCGACGAAACCATCCCGGTCGACGCCGGCTCGGATCACCTTCCACGCGCCTTCCACCAGCGCACGCTCCGGGTGCGCACCTTCGATGAAGAACTCGTGCGTGAACCGGTCGGAATAGGAGTGCAACAGGACGCACGTGCTCTCCCGGCCGTCCCGGCCTGCCCGCCCCGCCTCCTGATAGTACGCCTCCAGCGAGCCGGGCATCGCATGATGCACGACGAGACGCACGTCGGATTTGTCGATACCCATGCCGAACGCACTCGTCGCAACGATCACCCGTGCACGCTCCTGCATGAATGCATCCTGCGCACGCTGACGCAGTCCGTCGTCCAGACCGGCGTGATATGCCACCGCCCTGATCCGTCCGCGAACCAGTACCGAGGTCACGCGTTCGACGGCCTTGCGCGTCGGCGCATACACAATGGCCGGGCCGCCTGCGTCGCGTAGCCAGCGCACGGCGGCGACATCCTTGTCGTTCTGCGTGCGGGTCGGCCTGACATGATAGGTAAGGTTGGTGCGGTCGAATCCCGCCACGACCACATCGGCGTCGGTGAAGCCGAGCTGTCGGATGATGTCATCGCGAACATCTGGCGTTGCCGTCGCGGTGAGCGCGATGGTCTGCGGCGTACCAAGCCGTTCGCGAATCAGTCCGATACGGCGGTAGCTCGGCCGGAAATCGTGGCCCCATTCGCTGATGCAGTGGGCTTCGTCGACCGCGAGCAGCGCGACGCCGATGTCGACGAGACGCTGCAAGGTGCGCCCGGAATCGATTCGTTCCGGCGCGAGGTATAGCAGCTTGAGCGATCCATCACGGGCCTGCGCCATGCGGTCGGCGACTTCCGCCGCACCAAGCGTGCTGTTGATGAAGGCCGCCGCGAGCCCGCGCCGCGCGAGCGCATCCACCTGGTCCTTCATGAGCGAGATGAGTGGTGACACGACGACCGTGAGGCCGGCGCGCATGAGCGCCGGCACCTGATAACACAGCGACTTGCCACCACCGGTGGGCAACACGACCAGTGCGTCCCGCCCCGACAGCGCCGACTGGATGGCGCGGGTCTGGGGTGCCCGGAAGTCAGGATAGCCGAAGTGCGCCCGCAAGGTCGCACGAGCTTCGGCGAGCGTGCCGTGGCGAGCGAGCTCAGTCATGCTGAATTGAACCGCGGTGCAGCCGAATGGTCGTCACCGGAACTGCGCACTCCCGAGCCTCACACTGCGCGCGCGAAGTGCCCTCGCGTGAACGCCCCGCCAAGCAATTCTCGCACACCCCACGACGGCAGGCTACCGCCAGACGAGAGCGCTTCCAGCGCACTGCGATACCCGCGGGTGATCTGCTCGACCGGATCGCCCGGGACGTTGAAGACCACATGGAACCCGCGGATGCCGTGGTTCCAGAGCGCCGGCAAATATTCGGTGGCATCGATGGGGCGCGAGTGCAGCAGCCGGTTGCGGCAATCACTGTCGGTGGCGACGGCGAACGTATAGCCCGCCGGGTCGGTGATCGACACGTTCGTGTGCTTCTGCACGCACAGGTCGCGACAGGTGGTGGGTTTGCGGTCGAACGCGGCGGACAGCACGCAGTGCTCGATCGTCATGCCTTCCGGGCGTCCGAACACGAGCACATCGAAGCCCTCGCCATGCCACGGCGCGCAGAGGGCGCCGAGTTCGTCGACGGTGAGTTCGACCGACGCGACCACGCGTGACGCGCCGAGCTCGAACATGAGAGATGCCGTGTGCTGATTGAACACGTTGGTTGCGTAATCCGCGATGACGTCGCCATCGGCTCCCCGCTCCGCAACGAGCCCGAGGTGACCCGTCAGCAGCGGCATGTCGAGCGCAAGCCACTTCTCCATGCGCCGCCGATCATCGGGACGAATGATCGTCGGAGTGCGAAGCCGGAAGCCGATGCCCTGCAGCGCGAGCTCTTCCTGCAAGGCGCGCACACGCGCGAGCGGCGGCGCCGGGTGCCGAAGGAACGGATCGAGCACGATTTCTGTCGCACCACCAGCGGCCGCCATGCGTGCAGTGTCGACGTCATAGACACTCGCCCGTACTGCGAACTCCGTCCCGACAGCGCGTCCTGCTCCATCGGCAACGCTCGCGAGATTCGAGGCGCGCGTGTGCAGGGGCACGCGGGACACGACGTCGACGACCAGCGAGTCACGCGACGCCGCGTCGCCGGCCGTGGCCCAGCTCAGCCGCTCGTCGAGTTCGGCGATCGCCTGCTGTCGAAGGCGATTGAGCTCACTCACGGGCAGGAACAGCCCCTCGCCGAGGCCGCTCGCATCCAGATCGCCGAGCACGAACGACGATTCGCCAAGACGTCCGAGCTGCTCGCGAAGCTGGGGAACGTCCAGAGCGCGCCGCGAAGCTGGTGCCAGTGCCGTCTCCCCGCGCACGGTGATTTCGTCGTCGCCGGCACGCCACAACGCCTTGAGTGGCGAACCCGCATGCCCGAACACCCGCACGTCGACCCGGCGACGTCGCACGCGATCCGGAAGCGCCACGTCGGCGTAGCTCGATCGTGCACTTCGAAGCAACGTCGCGTCGCTGCTGCGCACGACGCGCCAGCCTGTCGCCGGTCGCACGCGCATGCTGAGGGCCTGCCGATGGAGGCCGTTTCGCATGCCGAGCGAACGAACACCCGCAACCGAGCCGCCCACCGTCGTGGTGGCTACGGTCGCCACGTCGACCGGCTCGAATCCGATGCCGTCACCCACGGCAACGGGGTGCGTTACCTCAACGAGCACGTCATTGCGATCGTGTCCGACCACGGTGCCGATCGGCAACCCGCGATTGTCCGGTTGCGCGCGCGTGATGTACGACCTGCCTTCGCGCCCGCCATACATGCCGCCGGTGTTGCCACGGCTGAAGATCTGCACGAGCGGTTCCACTTCGCCCGATGGCGGCGAAGCACGATCCCCACGGGCGAGTCGGTCGAGCCAGGTGCGATATGCACCCGTCACCGTAGCGACATACTCCGGCTTCTTCTTGCGCCCTTCGACCTTGAGGCAGCCGACGCCCAACTCGGCGATGGCGGCGAGATGATCATGTGCCGCGAGATCCTTCGCCGAGATCAGGAATCCGCTATCGAGCGTTGCACCCGATGTTTCATCGGTCAGCGTGTAGTCCTTCCGGCATGACTGGGCACATGAGCCACGGTTTGCCGACCGTTCGGAGATCATGCCGGACATGAAGCACTGGCCGGAGTACGAGATGCATAGCGCGCCATGAACGAACGTCTCGAGTCCGAGGTCCGGCACCGCGTCCCGGATGGCCCTGATGTCGGTCAGCGTGTTTTCGCGTGCGAGCACGACGCGTTCGACGCCGATGCGTTCCATGACGCGCGCGCCCGATGCATCATGCACCGTCATCTGCGTCGAGCCATGCACTTCGAGCGTCGGGTAGATGGCTCGGATC
>DASQZA010000145.1:0-7983 GCA_035638935.1 Gemmatimonas sp.
GAGCCCCAAGCGAGTACGACTCGGCGCGTCGCGTGCGCTACATGGCGCCGGGCCGTGAGATCATCGACACGCTCGACGCCGTGCGACGCTACGACTTCTCGGCGCGCGAGCTGCCGAGTTATGGGCTCAAGGCCGTCGCGCGACATCTGGGCATTGCGGGGCCCGATCGCGAGTACATCCGCGGCGACCAGATCTATGAGACGTACAAGACCGATCCCGATCGCGTGCGGCGGTACGCGACCGACGACGTGGTGGAGGTGTCGAAGCTGGCCGAGCTGCTGGGCGGTGCCGCGCTTGCATTGGCGCGCATGGCGCCGCGTCGCTACGAGCGCCTCGCGGACGCGGGCGCGGCGACCGGGGTGATCGATCCGTTGCTCGTGCGGGCGTACCTGCGCGCGGGCGTTGCGCTGCCGGTGCATCGGGAGAGTGATGGCACCGCGCACACCGGAGCCGCGCTCCATCTGTTCGCGACCGGCGTCGCGCATCGTGTCGTGAAGGCCGACGTGGCGAGCTTGTATCCGTCACTCATGCGGCAGTTTCGCATCGGTCCGGCGCGCGACGAGTTGGGGGCGATGTTGGCGCTCGTGGACCGCCTCGTGGAGCAGCGCTTGACGGCCAAGGCGAGTGCGCGTGCGGCAGCGCCGGGGTCGACGGAGCGCCATTCGCACGAGGCGATGTCCGCGGCCATGAAGATCGTCATCAACTCGGCGTACGGATATCTGGGTGCGGGTCGCGGCCTCACGCGCTTCGCCGACGTGCATGCGGCGAACGAGGTGACGCGGCGCGGGCGCGAGACGCTCGCGCTGATGTGCCGGGAGCTCGGGCGCCGTGGGGTGACGCTGCTCGAGGCGGACACCGACGGGGTGTACTTCGCCGTGCCGGAGTCGTGGAGCGAGGCCGACGAGCGTGCTGTCGTGACCGAGGTGGCAGCGCTGTTGCCACCGCTCGTGCAGCTCGAGTTCGAGGGGCGGTATGCGGCGATGCTGTCGCACGAGCCCAAGAACTATGCGCTGCTTGGCTACGACGGGCGGCTGACGCTGCGCGGTGTCGCGTTTCGCTCGAGCAGAGCAGAGCCGTTCGGGGAGAGTTTCCTGCGGACGGCGATCGAGCGGTTGTTGCGTGACGACGTGCCGGGCGTGCATGCGGCGTTCGTCGACTGCGTGGGTGCGCTTCGGCGGGGTGAGGTGTCGAAGCATGCCGTGTCGTCGCTCGTGCGGCTGACCAAGTCGCCGGAGGAGTACGCCGCGTCGCGCGAACGCCGGCGCGAGTTGCCGTACGAGGCACTGCTGTCGAGCGGGCGAACCCGGTGGCGGGTCGGGGAGCGTGTGCGGGTGTATCGCACGGCGGGTGGCGGTGGGGCGCTGGTGCCGGAGGCCGAGGACGGGGTGGCGCTCGAGCAGGAACTGCCGGAGTACGATGCGGAGTACTACGTGCGGCTGCTGCGGGATTCGTTCGCGGTGCGAATGGCGCGGGCGTTCGAGCCGGAGGACTTCGAGGTGGTGTTCGCGGATCCGGTGCAGCACTCGCTGTTCGAGGCGCGGACCAGGGAGATACGGGTGGTGCTGCGGGAGCTGGAGGGCGCGTCTCGCTAACGCGCAGGCACTGCAGCGATGAGGTCACGCATGGGCAGCAGCATCGGCTGCCGAGGATCATCAGGGCGGGCAGGATCGCGCGGAATCGGAAGAAAGCCCAACGCCGAGTAGAATCTCGTGCTGTCGTCGTCGAGTGAGTCGAGGTACACGCCGAGTGCACCAACATTGTCGGCGGCGGCGACACATCGTCTGATCACGTCCCGCATCATGGCGCGCCCGAGTCCTTGCTTCTGTCGTGCGATCGAGACGGCAAAATATCCCACGTAGAAGACGGGGAGCGGATATTTCGGAAGCGATCCGGTAAATGCATTCGAGAGTCGTTCGCGCGAGATCTCGCTCGACGCAAGCGAGAAGAAGCCAAGCATTTCGCTGCTGGTGCCGTCAATGCCGATCTCTTCGAAGACGAACACACGCGCGATCCGCTCCTGGTGGTGTGACCATGCGCGATTTCGGAAGTAGTTGTCCATCGCGGGCTTACCGCACGAGAACCGGCGTTTGCCATCAGCCTTGCTCATGGGCCGGAAGCGTCGCAGTCCCGCCGGCTCAGGTGCTGGCGGGACTGCGTTCGAAGCTCCGGATTCAAGCCGGGTCACTTGGGCTCTTTACGAGCTACGGATTCAGTGACGGCGTGCTGATCGAGTTCGGCAAACGCCTCCGCGACTAGCGCACGGAGGGCTGCGGTCGGTTGCGGTGGACGCTGCAGGATCTGGACAACCTGATCGAAGGCGACCCCGTGCAAAGCGATGTGCCGCTCACGGTCGATCGTGCCGGCTGAGTCCAGAAGCGGCGTGGAGAACTCACGACCTCTCAGGATGTCCTCCTGGGCGTCGACGCTCACGATGCGTCTGCCCGCCCGGATCTCACGTACCCACCAATCCATCAGGACGAGGGCGTCCCGAAAGAGATCCGCGTTGCCGGCATCGAGCGTCTCCATCAGGCGCTCCGCTCGACGCACCGTGGGCACATCGCTCACGCTGACATCGAGTCGGCGCTTTGGAGTTGCTGATGCTGCCATCTTTGCTCCTTCAATGGGTGCACTTCAATCTGTAGCTTCCGTTACTATTAGGCAAGTCTTACGTATTAATTACGTAGGCTTATCCCTTCCCATCTCCCCGATCAACTTCCACTCCGCTGGTGTGACGGGCACGATCGACAGGCGGCTCACGCGGATCAGCGCCATCTCCGAGAGCACCGTATGCGCTTTGATCTCGGGCAGCGTGATCGGTCTAGCGAACTTCTCGTCGCCGCAGACATCCACCATGAACCACATCGGCGTGGCCGGGTCCGACTCGGCGTCGTAGTAATCGTGCTTCGGGTCGAAAGCCGTGTGGTCTGGGTAGCCGTCGCGTACCACCGTGGCAGTTCCGACGATCGCCGACGGCACCGCATTCGAGTGGTAATACAACACGCCATCGCCCTGCTTCATACCGTCACGCATGAAGTTGCGCGCGCCGGTGTTACGGACGCTGTCCCAGCAGGTCGTCCGGTCGGGGGCAGCCATCAGATCGTCGAACGAGAAGACATCCGGCTCGGATTTCACGAGCCAGTAGCGCTTCTCACCTTTCTTGCGCGGTGCGAACGCCGCAGCCCACTTGCCCTGGTCGTAGGGCATGGACTGCGGCGCTTTCTTCTTGGCGGGCATGGGCTGCTCGGATGGTCGCTGGTCGACGCATCCTACCAGCCCATGCCCGGGTTTGCCAGCGGTCAGAAGTTGCCGCTGGCGCCGGTGTTGCCGCGGACGTTCTCGTCGCCTTCGACCTGCAGGCGCTCGCGCCGGAGATCGGCTTCCACCGTCTTGTTCTCGGTCCGGCTCTGCTTGCGCACGATGATCTCCTCACGCGCCACGGCTCGCTTCTCGACCACCGCTTCCTCACGCATGATCGGGACACGAATCTCCTGATCGTCGCCGATCGTACCGGCGTGCATGCCTGACCCAGACACCGGACGCCGTTCCACCGTGACTTCGTCGCGCGATAGCGGAACGCTCTCGCTCACGTGCTCGGTCTCGACCGTCTTGCGGATCTCGACCTCGCCCGCCTGACGCTGCTCCTTGCCGACGTGCAGCTGCTCCTCGGATAACGTCAGGCGCTGCTCGTCGTCACGGCCCGTGTTCGTGCCGGAGAAGTTACCGGAGTCGGTATCGGTGGACGTATCCGTGAAGGCGCGGTTGGCCCGGCGGTTTGCATAGGTGCGCTGATCGTCGAAGTGATCGGTATCGTACGACGCTCCAGCGGCTCCAGCGGCTCCAGCGGCTCCAGCTGTTGCTGCACCGCCCAGGTGACTCTGTACCGAACGCTCGTAGTCGTGCGTGATGCCTGCGCCGCCGTAGCGAGGATACGACCCGACGTCATTGCCCAGTCCTTCGACGATCACGTCGTCATTCGCATCGTCGAGCTGTGCGGTTCCGATCGGGAGCAGGACGTGGCCTTCGTCGAGGTCGCCGACGATCCCTGCCGTCGAACCCGCTCCCATCCCGCCAGTCGTTCCCATCGAACCGGATCCGCCGCTGGTGCCGCGCATATCCTTGTCGAGTTCGACGTCGATGTAACGCACGCGCAGTTCAGACTGACTGACGACGAGGTCTTTCACCTTGCCGAGCTTGCGGCCGTCGCGAGTCTTGACTTCCCAACCACGGATGTCGGGATAGCCATCGGCCACGTCGTAGTCACTCAGGTCTTTCAACCGCATGAGGTCAGTGTTCGCGTTCGTGCTCGAGCTGCTGGTGGTGGTCATGTCACGATCTGCCATCGGATGCTCCTTAGTGAACGATTCGAAATGTTTGTGAACTCGATTGGATGTTCAGTGCGGTCTTATCCCGCACCCATCGCGCCAAGCGCATCGCGTGCCGCCTCGAAGAAGCGCTGCACGACGGGAAGTTGCGGAATTAACGTCTGCTGAGAGTCGAGCTCGTTGTACATCGCACGCATGGGCGCTACGTCGCGTGTGCGGCCGCGTGCGCGATCGATCTGTTCCATCGCGGACACCGCCGCACTGAACGCAGCCTTTGCATCGTCGGAGTGGCGGTCAGGGCCACTCGTCTGCTGCAAGCGGTCCATCGAACTCCGCATGCTGTCCGCGTACACGCCGATGTTAGGATTTCCGCCTGCGACGGACTCTAGGGCAGCCGCGAGACGACGCACACCGCCGGCCGTGTACTGATGATTCTCTTCCGTTTCCTGCGTCGTGTCGCGCGCGGTGACGTACGCGTTGAAGTCTGCTACCGCGCCTGATGCGCCCGTTGTAGTGCCCACGCCGGTTGCTCCGGACGAATCCCGTGTGGCACTCGTCGTGTCCGCGCCTGCAGTCGCGGTGCCATCATCGTTGTTGCGCGTTGCACACCAGCCCAGCAGCGCGAGCACCAGCACCGCAGCCAGGATCAGCGGCAGGAGGTTGTTGCGCTTCTTTTCTTCGATCTTGATTTCCGCCATGCGACGCTCCGGTGATACGGGAGAGCCGAGGCCCGGCTCAGGCCGTGGCGACGCGGTGGGGCACGTTGCGCACGGGAGGAACCGCGTGCGTTGAGCAAGGGGTGTGCCTTACTGCGCAGCGCCTGCTTCGCGTCGTTGCCAGATTGCATAGCACAGAGTGCCTGCGACGAGCGCAACAGCGTACCCGTACGGTACGAACACGGCGACGAGGCCGCAGAGCAACGCGGCAGTAAAGGCGATGCGGTCGTTCGCGAGATCTCTCACCAAGCTCAGAATCGTCACTGCCTCGACGAGAAGCAGTGCGCCAAGTACTGCCGAGGGAAACAATCGTTGGAATGCAAGCGGGTCATTCGAGAGGAACAGGCCGGCCATGATGAGGAAGACACCATACATCACGATGCTCCCGCCGGTGCGTGCACCGAATGCGTAGTGACCGGCAATACCGCCACTGCCGTGGCATACCGGCAGGCCACCGAGTGGTGCGCTCACGAGGTTCATGAGTGCGTACGTCGTGCCGATGCGGCGCACCGTGAGCGGCTCACGTTCAGGAAAAAAGTCTGTTACGACCTGCCGCGTCGCGAGTACCGAGTTGCCCAGCGAGAGCGCCAATTGTGGTAGCGCTAGCACCGATGCTGCGCGCAGGAACTCTTCGTTCGTCGGTAGCCGCGCGGGCAGGCGGGGCAGGCTCAGTCCGAGCGGCGACGGGAGGTCTGCGGGCCAAGTGATGGCGGCAACGACGACACCCAGCGCGATCACGATCAGCGCAGCTGGGACCTTTCGGTTTCGGATGAGCACTCCGACGAGTGCCAGCGAGACGAGGCCAAGACCCCAGCCGAGTATCGGTCCATCTGCGGGCACGTAGCGGGTGATAGCGAGCTGCGCGAGTTGCAGCCCTAGGCCCACTTGGATGCCGCGCACGACGGGCTTGGGAACGATGCGGGCGATCCAGCCCAGAGTCCCGCTGAGTGCGAGCAGCAACATGACCACGCCGACGATCAGCCCGCCCGCTGCAAGCGTCGGTGCGGTGACGCCGCCGGCGATCGCGATCGCAGCCATCGCTTTGAGTGGCTGAACCGGCATGGGGAGTCGGTAGACGACCCCGGAGAGGATCTGGAGGCCGCCGTAGACAACGAACGTGGTTGTCGGATCGAGCCCGGTGGCTAGGATGACGCCGACGAGCAGGGGCAGATCGGTGCCGATATCGCCGAAGGCACCGGCGAGTTCGCCGCGGTCGAAGCGGAGGGTCGGAGTTGCCGCTACAACAGGAACAATCGCCCGTGATGAAATGCCGGGGTCTGTCGTCAAGATCGTCAGAGTGAAGTAGGCAGCCGACGAATGAACCCAACCCGGCCGTTGTGCCGCATCCGCAGCAAGGTGACTATACGCGATGCATTCGGTTCATGCGCCGGGAGACGGCGACGCCTTGCGGGTCACGGGCATCTCGAAACGGTACGCACACCACGTCGCGGTGAGCAATCTGTCGCTGCGTGTGCCGCGCGGGTCAGTGTTCGGCCTCCTCGGCCCGAACGGCGCGGGAAAGACCAGCACCATCCGGATGCTGCTCAACATCATGGCGCCGGACGAGGGCACGATCGAGGTGCTCGGCCTGCCGTCGGGCGATCCGTCGCTCGTCGATCGGCTCGGCTATCTGCCGGAGGAGCGCGGCCTGTATCGCAAGATGCGCGTGCGCGACGTGCTGCGCTTCCTTGGCCGTCTCAAGAGCATGCCCAAATCGGGGCTCGACGCAAAGATCGATGCATGGCTGGAGCGATTTCAGCTCCGTGGGCGCGGCGGTGAAGACTGGGGGAAAGCCCGCGTGGAAGAGCTGTCGCGCGGCATGCAGCAGAAAGTCCAGTTCATCGGGGCGCTACTACATGATCCGGAACTCGTCGTACTCGACGAGCCGTTCAGCGGGCTCGATCCGGTCAATGCGCAGGCGCTCAAGGACACTGTCGCCGAGCTGCGCGCGCGCGGGAAGACCGTGATTTTCTCCACGCACGTGATGGAGAACGCGGAGCGGATGTGCGACGCCGTCTGCATCATCTCGCGGGGCGAGAAGGTGCTGGACGGGCCGGTGCGTGAGGTGCGAGCGCAGCATGGAGCGCGAATAGCGGTCGTCGTGTTTGAGTCGCCGCCATCAGAAGCCTCGCGAAACGTGTTCGATGATCCGTCGCTCGTTGCTCGCGTCAACTACGGCCACGAGCTGGTCGAAGCCGAGCTCACTACCACGGCGGACCCGCAGCAGTTGTTGGTGCGGCTGATCGACTCCGGTGCGCGGCTCCAGCGCTTTGAAATGGTGCGACCTTCCCTGCACCGCATCTTTCTCGAAAAGGTCGGTGCCGAGGGTGTCGAAATCGGCCTCTCCGGTCACGGCTGACAGCCCACGAACTTCAACACATGGCGCAGAGCAAGCTCGATACGATCGTCGCGCGCGAGTACATGGAGCGTGTGAAATCGAAGTGGTTCCTTGTTGCGACGGTGCTCGGCCCTGTAGTGATGGGATTGCTCCTGTTTCTTCCGTCGCTGATGGCAGATCGCGAGCGGCGGCTGGAATCAGGCGTCGTGCGCGTACTCGACTCGACACCGGATTCGACGGGGGCGGCGATCGTGTCCCGACTGCGCGGTGGAATCATGGGCGACACACTGCGCGCGCAATATCGCCGCATGGGCGACTCGGCGCAGCGAGTGTTCCTGATTGACGAGGCGACGCGCAGTGTGCTGTCCGGTGAAATCGTCGGGTATCTCGAAGTCACCGAAACCGCGATCGGCCGCGGCCAACTCCGCTATGCCGGGCGCAACACGTCATCGCTGGTCGCAATACAACAGCTCGAGCGGTCGGTGAATCGTTCGGTGCTGCAGCGAGCCCTCGAAGCGAACGGCATCGACGCGGACCGCAGTGCATCGATCGCGACCCGGCAGATACGCGTGGACACGGGACGCCTGACGTCACGGGGGCGCGGAGG
>DASQZA010000146.1:0-4692 GCA_035638935.1 Gemmatimonas sp.
GCACTGCCGACGATGTTGCCGCCAACAGCGCAGAATACGAGCGGCGCTACAAGCGTTACGAGAGTGCATCACAGCCGAGTCTCGCGGCAGTGCGCATGCATGTCGAGCTGCATCCCAACGAGCGCGCCGCCGAAATGCGCGGCACGTTCAGTTTGGTGAACCGCACTGGGCGACCGATCGACTCGCTGCACGTGACCCTGCATCCGGATGTCGAGACGCGCACCCTGGGCTTCGATCGTGCGGTGCGGGTGGCGGTCGACGACAGCGCGCTGGACTATCGGATCTACGTGCTCGAGCGTGAGCTCGGACCGGGAGACGCAATCGTCATGAACTTCGAGGTCGTATTCCGTCCCCGCGGATTCAACAACTCGGTAACGCCGATCCAGGTGGCGTCCAATGGCACCTACTTCGAGGGTTCGTGGCTGCCGGCGCCTGGCTACAAAGCCGGGCGCGAGATCCCGGATGACTTGATCCGACGCGAGCACGGGCTGCCACCGCGCGAGGTGTTCCCGAGCGCTGGAGACGTGGAAGCACGTGAGGCGGGCAGCGCCATCGCGCTCGTGGACGTGGAGACCACCATCGGCACGGATGCGCAGCAGATCGCGGTCACGCCGGGTAATCTCGTGCGCGAGTGGCAGCAGGGCGGGCGGCGGTACTTTCACTATCGCACCGATGTACCCATCCGGTATTCGGGCACGATCCTGTCCGCGAAGTACGCGGTGAAGGAGGGCGTGTGGAAGGGGATTCCGCTCCGCCTGTTCCATCATCCGACGCACGACGTGAATGCCGAGCGGATCATGCGCAGCATGCGCTCGTCACTCGCGTACTACTCCGAACAGTTCGGGCCGTACCAGTACCGCGACCTTCGCGTGGTGGAGTTCCCTCGATACCACGCAGTGAACGCGCGCGCGCATCCCGGCACGATCATCTTCTCCGAGGGAGGCGCATTCCTCACGCGCGTCGACTCTGGGGAGGTCGATCGCACCTTCTTCGTCATTGCGCATGAGATCGCACATCAGTGGTGGGGCGGACAGGTCACGCCGGCCCAGGAGTACGGTGCGTCGATGGTGAGCGAGACGCTCGCACAGTACAGCGCCCTGATGGTGATGGAAACGGAGTACGGCGCGAAGATGGCGCGCGAGTACTACGACTACATCATGAACTTCTACCTGTCGGGGCGGACCGTGTTCACCAATCGCGAAGCCCCGCTGCTCGACGTGAGTGGGCAAGGGTACGTGTACTACATGAAGGGCGGCGTGGCGATGTACACGCTCCGCGAGCGCGTGGGCGCCGCAGCGGTCAACGGCGCGCTGCGGCGCTTCCGGGACAAATTCGCGGGCGCCGATGCGCCGCCGGCCACGTCGCGTGCGTTGTACGCAGAGCTGCAGGCAGTGACGCCTGACTCATTGCGGCCGCTGCTTTCGGATCTGTTCGAGCACATCACGATTTGGAACGTGCGCACCGATTCCGTGCTTGCGAGACCAGACGGTGCAGGCGGGTGGCGCGTGACGCTGCACGTCGAGGCGTCGAAGGCGCGGGCGGACAGCGTCGGGAATCAGACACCGATCCCGATGGACGACCTCGTGGAGGTCGGCGTGTTCGCGGAGCAAACGGGAACTCAAGGCGGGCTCGGAGAGACGCTGTACCTGAAGCAGCACCGCATCCGCAGCGGCAAGCAGACCATCACGGTGGTCGTGCCGCGCCGCCCCGGGCAGGCTGGGGCCGATCCGTACGCCAAGTTCATCGAACGCGATCACGACGACAACGTCGCGGCGGTCGCGAGTGACACGACGCACAAGGGTGGACGGTAGGTGCACCACCGCGCGCGTTCTGCGCCGCTGCGGCTGCAGCGTGTCAGCGGGGAAAGATCGCCTCGAACCGCGCGCCGCCGCCGTCGGTGTTGGTCACGCCGACGGAACCGCCATACTGCTCCACAAGATCACGGACGACAGAGAGTCCGATCCCGGAGCCACCGGCGCGTGACGCGCTCGCGGCGCTACCGCGCGCGAACGCAGTCCATATGGTTTCGCGCTCCGCGATCGGAACACCCGGTCCCTGGTCCGATACGAATACGCACACGGCGTCACGGTGCTCTCGCACGCCCACGGTGACCGTTTGCCCACGCGGGCCGTACTTGACTGCATTCTCGAGAAAGTTGAGCAGGATCTGCCGAACCGCCTGGGAGTCCACCGAGGCGACCGCGGGACTCTCTACGTCGAGCGCTACAACGCGTACGCCACGGTCAGCCGCGAGCGGCGCGAATGCTTCGAGCACATGGCTGATGTCCCGCCCGACCGCCGTCGTGGCCGACCCTGTCATGGTGCTGCGGGTGCTGCGGGTGCGGCCGGTGCGTCCAAGCCGTGCATGATTCAGCACATTGTCCACGAGGATCGACAGCCTGCTCGCCTCCTTTTCGATGACGTGGAGCGCGCGCGCGTGTTCCTCCGGCCCACGCATCGTGCCCTTCCGCAGCAACTCGGCGAAGAGTGTGATCTGCGCGAGCGGGGTACGCAGTTCATGCGACACGGCGGCCACGAAGTCTCCGCGTACTTCGGCCAGTGCGCGCTCACGCCGCAGCAGCGCTTCACGGCGACGCGACCGGGCGAATCCGAGCGCGAACAGCAGAAGGCTCGAGATCACCAGGAGCTGGATGCTGAGCGGTGCGAGCAGACGGTCGATCAATTCCTCGGCGTCCACCTCGCGAAGTACCACCCAGCCCAGGTCCGGGTAGCTCGCAGACGCGTAGACGACGCCCGAGCGTACGAGCCCGGTGTCTGCACGGCCGGTGCGCGTCCGCATCCGCGTCCGCGTCCGCGTCCGCGCATCGAACGCCTGCTGGACGTGCCGAGGCACAGCGGCCCACGCCATTGTGCGTGCGCGCAAGGCGATGGAGTCGTGTGACGCTGTCGCAAGCATGAACACCGAGTCACCCTGCCGGTGCAGGATGGTGACTCGGCTGCCCAGACTCGGGCCGGGCACGTCGAGGGCACGGAACGCGCTGTCGGTGATCGGCACGGTCACCACGACGGTCGCAACGGTGCGGTTCTGCCGCCGAACGGGAGCGCTCGCCTCGACGCAGAATGCAGCACCGCACCGGACCGTCGCAATCATTTCCGGCTGCGTTGCGACGAAGGGATCGGGCACCGGCACGACGCGGGTGCGCGATCCGTCGACGGCGACAGACGCGAGCACGGTGCTCGTGAATTCATCATTATCAGGGTCGGTCGCGAGCATCGCCGCTGTGGAACGCGCACTCGACACCCAACGGCTGCGTCGTCCTTCGATGTCGGCTTGTGCGACGCGTAACGGCCATTGCGCGTCCTCCTCGACTTCGCGCAGGAAATCCCGGCGGAGATACACGAGGCTGACCACGACGATCGCCGTGATGAGCACCAGCGGCAGGGTCACCAGCCACCACCAGCGTCGCAACAGATTCACGGCTCGAAGCGGTAGCCCGACTTCCACACCGTCACGAAATGTCGCGGCTCCGCCGGATCGATTTCGAGCTTGCGACGCAGTTCCCCCACGTGCAGGTCGACTGTGCGTGTGTGTACCTCGGCCCCGTACTTCCACACCTCTGCCAGCAGTCGATCGCGCGTGAACACGAAGCGCGGCCGCTCCAGAAACTTGAGCAGCAGGTCGAACTCCCGCGGCTTGAGCGTCACGCGCTGGCCGTCCCGTGTGACGATGTGCTCGGACGGTGTCACCACGACGTTGCCGAAGCGGTGCACGAGGTGGTCGTCCGCCGCTCCACCATGATGCCGTCGAAGGTGCACGTTGACGCGCGCCAGCACCTCCGACACGCTGAACGGCTTCGTGACGTAGTCATCGGCGCCGAGCCGGAAGCCGTGCAGCTTGTCGGTCTCCTCGCCGCGCGCAGTGAGAATGATCACCGGCACCTGCAGACCGCCGGCGCGGATCGACTGCAGTACCTCGAAACCGGACAACCCGGGAAGCATGAGGTCCAGCACAATGAGCTCGGGTTGCATCGCGAGTGCTTTCTCGACGCCGCTCGGGCCGTCGATCGCCACCTCCACCGTGTGTCCGGCATCCTCCAGCGAACGTGAGATACCGAACGCGAGATCTTCGTTGTCCTCGATCAGCAGCAGGCGAGCCATGGGGTCAGTTTGGTGGGGATTTCGGCACGATGCGCTGCAGGGAGTATCGCACGCCCGTCTGAAACGTCGCTCCGCGCGCGAGAGCGGGCCGTCCGGCCACCCATCCTGCGCTCTTAACTTCAGCGTCCACGTAGAACTGCAGCCTCGACGCCGTTCGTGTGCCGATCCGTGCGCCCAGCAGGCCGCCTGTTACTCCGTCTCGCGTACGGAATGCGCCGTCGCGGGGTTGCAACCAGAGTCCGGCGCGAGGGGAGAGCGCGAGCCCACTTGAGCCCACCTGCACTGGCACATCGAGCAACTCCAGCCGCATGCCCGGGAAGCTGCGGTCGTGATTCGTGAACCGCTGTGCGATGGCGTGTAGCCGCAGCTCCCCTTGGCTGTACACGATGTGCGTGTCGATGGTGTGCCCGAACGAAGTCAACGCGTGGCGCATCCACAGGTTGGCGCGTGCGGGCCTCCCGTTCACCGGATTGCGGAACGACACACCGCGTACGCCGATGAAGTTCGGGTCCACGAAGTTGAGCCAGGCGAGCTTTCCCTGTCGCTCGATGTACCGCTTCTCCTCCGTGGTGAG
>DASQZA010000147.1:0-9721 GCA_035638935.1 Gemmatimonas sp.
GGGGAACGACTTGCACTGGCGCACTCTCCGTACCAGCACGGTTGAGCGACTGCACCCAGACCGGCGAAAGAAGGGCTTCGGACGGTAGCGTCCACCGGCTGACGGTGCCCTGCAGCAGTCTGGACTGCCATCCGGAACTCGTGCGATAGCGCACGAGCCACTGCCATGGCGCCTCTCGGCCCTGCGTGGCCAGCGTGACCACGGCGCGACCATCGGCATCGATCACGCGCACGACGGGCCGCGACGGCGCAGGTACCGTCAACCAGGGCGACGCCGGTGGCAGCGCCGCGGCCGCGTAGGGACCCGTGACGAGGGCGTCATTCATCCCGCCCTGATTGTTCGTGAACGAGATCATCGAGAAGTGCACGTTCCCCGTGGAGCCGGGTTGGGCGCGGCTCACGGCAATCTGCTTCAACAGCTCCGACACCGGGAACGCGCTCGCGCCGGGCGCACCGGCGCGCGACGTGAAGTTGCCTGCCCAGATATGCCGGCCCTTGTAGTTCTCCCCGACCCACCATTTGAGCAGCCCTGCATATGACTGCTCGGGCTTCGTGGTCGGCCAGTAGAGCTGCGGCGTGAAGTAGTCCAGCCACCCTTCGCGCAGCCACTTTCTCGCGTCGGCGTACAGCTTGGCGTAGGCGTTCAAGCCACGCACGCCTTCCGGGTAGCCCGGCTGCCAGATACCAAATGGACTGATGCCGAAACGCACCCACGGCTTCACGCGGTGCACCTCGAAGTTCAGCTCGCGCACCAGCGAATCGACGTTCGCGCGTCGCCAATCTCCTCGATCGAGCAGGCCACCGTTCCGCCGGTAGCGTTCCCAGCTCCGGTCGTCCGGAAACGGAATCTCCGCTCCGCGCCTGTTGTTCTCGGGATACGGGTAGAAATAGTCGTCGATGTGCACGCCATCGATGTCGTAGCGCCGGACGACATCGAGCACGACGCGCAGGGTGCGGGCGCGCACCTGTGGCTCGCCCGGATCCATCCACAGATAGCCTGCATACGGCTTCACGAGCTCGGGGTTGGTGCGCCCGATATGCGAAGAGTGCAGCGGCGACTTGGCGTCGGTGTGACGCGCGCGATAGGGGTTAAACCACGCGTGCAGTTCGAGGCCACGCGCGTGCGCCTCGCGCACGGCAAATTCGAGCGGATCCCAATACGGATCGGGTGCGCGCCCCTGCGCACCCGTCAGGTACTCCGACCACGGTTCGATCTTCGAGGCATAGAGGGCGTCTGCCGCCGGTCGCACCTGCAGCAGCACGGCATTGAGACGCAAGGCGACGGCGCGGTCGAGCAGCTCCAGCAGTTCACGTTGCTGCGTAACGGTGCCGAGTGTGCGCTTCGAGGGCCAGTCGATATTCGCCACGCTCGCGACCCACACACCCCGAAACTCGCGCGTCACCGGCGGTGGCGCCAAGAGCGTTGCAGATGGTGCAGCAGCAGCTGCAGGGGAAGCAGGTGGCGTTTCGGTGGTCGGCGGCGCGGTCGGGGTGGCTGGTGCTGCTGGCGTCGGGCGCTCCGGCGTTGCAGCCGGTACTGGCTCCGGCACGCTTGCGGGAGCTGCAGGCACCAGTGGCCGACCGCATGCAATGGCGAGCGGCAGCAGCAGAGGCAACAACAGCGGCAACGCGAGTGGCCGCATCATCACGGCCGCACGAAGGTTCGAGCGCTTCACGGGTTCGATTCCACGAGCGAAGCGGCGAGCATCGCCGCGAGCACAGTTCCCGCGCGGCGCGCCGCCTCGGCGATTCGCTCCGGAGGCTGGATGAACGAGACGCGAAAGAAGCCTTCGCCGCCCGCACCGAAACCCGAACCCGGAAGCACGATCACGCCCTGCTCTTCCCGCAGGCGATCGGCGAACTCCTTGCTCGCGATGCCCTCCGGAAGAGGCATCCACAGGTACATCGTGGCCTTCGGAACGTCCGCGGTGAATCCGTTCCCACGAAAGGCAGCCACCGCTGCGTCACGGCGGCTCTGGAACACCGCCGTGTTTCCCGGCACGAACGATCCCCAGCTCTCGATCGCAGCCGCACCGGCAGACTGAATACCCATGTACTGCCCGGTGTCCGTGAACGACTTCACCTTCGCGAGCGCGCCGGTGAGTTCCGGTCGGCCTGCTGCCCACCCGCAGCGCCAGCCCGTCATATTGTAGGTCTTGGAGAGCGAATGAAACTCGACCGCGACCTCCCGCGCGCCCTCGATCTCGAATATGCTCGGCGGGACGTAGCCGTCGAACCCCATCTCCGAATACGCGTTGTCGTACACCAGCAGGATGTCGCGCTGGCGGCACAGCGCGACGACGCGCTCGAGATACTCCCGGGGTGCGACCGCAGCCGTCGGATTGTTCGGGTAGTTCAGATAGACGACACGGGTGCGCGCGAGCGTCGCGGCCGGCAGCTCGTCGAGTTCGACGAGGAAGTTCGTGCGGGGGCGCAGTTGGCACACGTACGGTGTTGCATCACTGAGCAAGGTGCCGCCGAGATACGCCTGGTATGCCGGGTCGGGTATGACGACCACGTCACCGGGCCCGCAGAACGCAAACGCGATGTGCGCGAGTCCTTCCTTGCTGCCGATCAGCGGGACGATCTCGCTCATCGGATCGAATGCTGACCCGAAGCGCTGCGCCATCCACCCCGCGATCGTCTCGCGATAACGCACGAGGCCCATGCCGAAACCATAGCGTTGCATCGCCGGCTCGGTCGCGGCTCGCTGCAACGCCTCGACAGCAGCAGGTGGCGGCGCGAGGTCGGCGTCACCCGCACCAAGGTCGATGACGTCGACGCCTGCCTCCAGCAACGCCTTCTTTCGCGCCGGGATGTGTGCAAGTGGGTACGACGGGAATCCGGCGAATCGTGCGGAAAGGCGAGGCATGCGTCGGGCGGGAATCAGGAAGTCGGGGGATTGAACTGCGCATGCTGTGCGTCGATCCAGCTGCGATGGTACGACGGGTCTTCGATCGACATTGCAGGCTGCGCCACCTTGAGGGGCTTGAAGCTGTCCATCATGACGGCAAGCTCGTTGGTGTACTTGGCTCCGATCGATGCCTCGGTGCGTCCCGGATGCGGGCCGTGCGGCAAACCGTCGGGATGATGCGTGACGCTCCCGTACTCGATCCCCTTGCGGCTCATGAATTCGCTCGACGCGTAAAACAGCACCTCGTCCGAGTCGACGTTGCTGTGATTGTACGGTGCAGGAATCGCCTGCGGGTCGAAGTCGTACGGGCGCGGGCAGAACGAGCAGATCACGAAACCGTCGCCCTGGAATGTCTGGTGCACCGGTGGTGGTTGGTGGATGCGCCCAACGATCGGTTCGAAGTCGTGGATGTTGAACGCCCATGGGTAGAAGTAGCCATCCCACCCAACCACGTCGAACGGGTGGTGATCGAGCACCAGTTCGTTCAACGCATCGTACTGCTTCACCAGAATCGGGAAGTCTCCCGTTTCATCCCGCGGCGCGAGCGTCGCCGGCCGGCGGATGTCACGCTCCGAGTACGGCGCACCCTCGAGCAGCTGGCCGAACTCGTTGCGATACCGCTTCGGGAAACGGATGTGACCGCGACTCTCGAACACCACAAGCTTGGTCGGCCCCACCGCCGCGTCGAACTGCCAGCGGTGCGTGATGTTGCGATGGATCACGACGTAGTCGCCCGGCTTGTACGGAAGGTCGCCGAAGACCGACTCCAGCACCCCCGACCCTTCCACGACGTAGACACACTCATCCGCCTGGGAGTTGCGGTAGAAGTGCGCATCCAGCACGTCTGGCTCCACATACAGCATGCCGATATCGCTGTTGAACAGCAGCGGAATGCGGTCGAGGGTGGCCGAGCCACCTTTCTGCGCGCGAGCAGTGAGGAAATGTCGGTGGCGTAGCGACGTGGTGTCGTCCGCGATCCATTGTACGTCCCGTATCCGGCGCGCCGACTTGACTGTCGTTGGCGGATGCGTGTGATAGAGCAGCGACGACGTACCGACGAACCCCTCGTGCCCCATCAGCTCTTCAGCATAGAGCCCGCCATCGGGGCGACGGAAGACGGTATGCCGCTTGCGCGGCACCGTGCCCATGGTGTGATAGATCGGCATGCCCGGCCTCGCGAAGGGATGAGGGACCCTGTTCCGTAGTGCAATCTGACCCGGAGGGAGAGCGCGTGGGAGGGTACTGTCGAGGTGCGGCAACCTCCCGCTGGCCGGGTGCATCGACGAAAAACGGCGCCCTCGGGCGCCGTTCAACGGTCGTTCTCTAGTCAGGGCACGATGAGCCGCGGTTCAGCCCGGGCGACGACGCATCCGGATGTATGCGAGGGTGCCGAGTCCGGCGAGCATCAGCAAGATCGTGCTGGGCTCGGGATTCACGATGACGCGGACATCCTGTTGCACCGTAAGCTCGGGCGCGGGGGGCAGCACCCACTCGAACGACACCGCCGACGCTGACGACGTTTCGGGCGTGAACGCAATCGGCGCCCCGCTTCCCTGCACTGGCCCGAGCCATTCGTACTGCTGCGCCGCGGGTGCAGCCTGCCAGGGCAGTCCCGTGGCGTCACCAACCGTCGTGACTGCAGTGCCCGATGGCACGCGATTGAAGGCGGCGTTCGGGGATGCACTCTGCTGGGCCCTGGCCGACGGACGTGCGAGTGAAGACGGCGACGGCGGGGACGCGTTATCCGTGGCCGTGCGCTCCGCAATCGCGTCGAACTCCGGACGATTGAAGGCGGCACTCGGTGAGGCCATCTCGAGCGCCTGCATGGCCGCGTTCGCCTGCGAGGGACTCTCCGCGGACGCCGTGGGCGACACCGACTGCGACGGCCACTGGTCGAGCGCCGCATCCGAAGCGTGCGACCTGAACGGCACCGCATCTTCGAATTGCATCACACTGCGGGCAATCGCGCGCCGGTAGCATGGTCCTACGCACCAGCCGTTTGCCGATCGCGATTCTCCTTCTCCACCACCCGAGAAGAACGAGAACACGCCGGCGCCGATGCCCAGTACGCCCGACACCGGCTGTGTCACGGAACGTGACGAATCACGTTCTGTGGCAACCTGTGCCTCGAGTGCGAACGGAAAAGCAATCAACACCGGGAGCAGCAACTTTCCTGTCTTGAGCATGAGAGCCGGAGAAAGTGAGACGGGCATCGCGCGGGCTTGTATCTGCCCATCGTTATGCACGTCTCATGCCTTTTCCTTCATGCTCCGCCGCAAAATCCGACACCCACCTAGTGCGAGGCGACGACTACAGGTTGCCGCGAAGCGCCTGCTCCTGCTCGATTGCTTCGAACAGCGCCTTGAAGTTTCCCTTCCCGAAACTCTTCGCGCCCTTTCGCTGAATGATCTCGAAGAACAAGGTCGGACGGTCCTCCACCGGCTTCGTGAAAATCTGCAGCAGATATCCGTCGGGGTCGCGATCGACCAGGATCCCCAGTTCCTCGAGCGTGGCGACCGGCTCGTCGATCGCGCCGACGCGATCCTGCAGCTCACGGTAGTACGAGGTCGGCGCGACGAGAAACTCCACACCGCGTTCGCGAAGCGCGGTGACCGTGGCAATGATGTCATCCGTCGCGAGTGCGAGATGCTGCGCCCCGGGACCGCCATAGAAGTCGAGGTATTCCTCGATCTGCGACTTCTTCTTGCCGGAGGCGGGCTCGTTGATCGGAAACTTGATCTTGTCGTCGCCATTCGCCATCACCTTGGACATCAGCGACGAGTACTCGGTGCTGATGTCGGAGTCGTCGAATGTGATCAGGTTCCGGAAGCCCATCACGTCCGCGTAGTACTGCACCCAGCGATTCATCTGTCCCAGCTCGACGTTGCCGACGCAATGGTCGACGTACTTGAGCCCGACGTCGGAGGGCTGGTAGCGCGGCGCGACCGCGCGAAAGCCCGGCAGAAACAGGCCGCGGTAATTGCGCCGTTCGACCAGTGAGTGCACAGTGTCGCCGTAGGTGCCGATCGCGGCAATCACGACGTCACCGTCGTCGTCCGTGTGCACGACGGGTTCCTGCACAGGGATCGCACCGCGTGCCACAGCGGTGGCGTAGGCCGAGCGTGCGTCGTCTACCCAGAGCGCGTAATCGCGAACGCCGTCGCCGTGCTTGTGCACGTGTGCAGCGATTGCTGAATCCGTCGAGAGCGGCGTCGTGAGGACCAACCGGATCTTGCCTTGCTGCATGAGATAGCTCGCCCGGTCGCGCACGCCGGTTTCCGGGCCACGATATGCGAGCAGCTTGTAGCCGAAGGCCGTGCGGTAGTAGTGACTGGCCTGCTTGGCGTTGCCGACGTACAGCTCGACGTAGTCGGTGCCGTTGATCGGAAATGCGTCGTGCTCGACGCCCGTTTCCGGAACCTGAAGTGTTGCCATCGATACCTCCGAGAAAGACGTGGTGAAGGGCGAGTGCGAACGCGCTCCATCAGTCTCAGATGTGTGATCTCGGCAGTGCCGCGATCCAGTCGGGTGTCCGGTACGTGGCCATGAGCGAAAGCTAGCGACTACCGCAGCGCTGGATGATTCCGGAAGTGCGCGAGCGCCTCCGGATTCGCGAGTGCGTCGACGTTCCGCACATCACGGCCGTGTATCACGTCGCGCACCGCGATCTCGGTGATCTTCCCGCTGAGCGTGCGTGGAATGTCCGCCACTTCGGCAATGACCTTGGGGACGTGATGCGGACTCGCGCGTTCCCGGATGCAGCTGCGGATCAGCTCGCGCAGCATGTCATCGACCGGTATACCAGGCTGCATGCGCAGAAACAGCACGATGCGGCTTTCGTCACTGTCCTCCATCTGCTGCTCCACCACGACCGACTCGAGCACCCCCGCGATCTGTTCGACCTGTCGATATATCTCGGCCGTGCCGATGCGTACGCCACCGGGGTTGAGCGTTGCATCAGACCGGCCATGAATGACCAGACCATCCCGGTGCGTGACCTCGGCCCAGTCCCCATGCCGCCATGCGCCGGGGAAATGGTCGAAGTACGCGGCGCGATACGAAGCGCCCGTCGGGTCGTTCCAGAAGGCTACCGGCATGCTGGGAAACGGACGCGTGCAAACGAGTTCGCCCCCCTCACCGTGCACGGCTTTGCCGCGTTCGTTCCAGACTTCCACGGCCATGCCCAGGCCTCGCATCTGCAACTCGCCATGGTACACCGGCCCCGTGGGATCGCCGAGTGCGAAGCAGCTCACGATATCGGTGCCACCGCTGATGCTCGCCAGCTGGATATCGTCGCGCACGTGCTCGTACACGTAGTCGTAGCTGTGGCCCGCGAGCGGACTTCCGGTGGAGAGAATCGCGCGCAAGTGTGACAGGTCGAACGACGCGCCGGGCGTGAGCTCGAGCTTTTCGCACGTCGCGAGATACCTCGCACTCGTCCCGAATACGGTGACGCCTTCGTCCTGGGCCATGCGCCAGAGGATATTCGCGTCGGGCGCGAGGGGCGCGCCGTCGTACAGCACGATCGTCGTGCCGACGGCGAGGGCGCTGACGAGCCAGTTCCACATCATCCACCCGCAGGTGGTGAAGTAGAAGAGCACGTCGTCCCGGCGCAGGTCCGTGTGCAGCGCGTGCTCCTTCCAGTGCTGTAGCAGCGTTCCGCCCGCGCCGTGCACCATGCACTTGGGCAGGCCGGTCGTTCCGGATGAGTACAGGATGTACAGCGGATGATCGAATGGCAGACGCTCGAAGACGGGATCGAACACGCCCGCATGCGGTGCGACGACGTCGGCGAAAAAGCGCGCCCCTGGAATCCCCGAGAGATCAGGTGACGATGCCAGGTTCGGCACCACCCACACCTCACGGATCGACTCGATCGATTCGGCCACTTCACGAATGCGCGCGAGACAATCGATGCGCTTGCCCGCATAGCGGTAGCCGTCCGCGACGACCAGGACCACCGGCTCGATCTGTCCGAACCGGTCGAGCACGCCCTTCGTGCCGAAGTCGGGAGAACACGATGACCAGACCGCTCCGATCGACGAAGCGGCAAGCATCACGACCACTGCTTCCGGGATGTTGGGCAGGTACCCGGCAACGCGATCGCCCGCCTTCACGCCCGCACCCTCGAGCGCTGCGGCGGTTCGCGCCACCTGGACGGCGAGCTCCCCGAACGTCAACCGGCGCGCGACACCTAGCTCGTTCCACGCGACGATGGCCCTGCCATCGTCTCGACGTCGCAACAGATGCTCGGCAAAATTGAGTCGGGTTCCGGTGAACCATCGCGGCCCGATGATGGGATCCGGTGGCGCCATGCGATGCGCGCCCACCAACACCTCTTCCCACGGGGCATGCGACGGCCCCGGCCCATCGGCGGAAATTTCGGCCTCGCGCCAGACCGCGGCCCAGAATGCTTCAGGGTGCGCCGCCGACCACCGTTGCAACCCATGCGCGTCCCGACAATCGATCGGTACCACACCGGATTCGCGCAGGTCGAGCAGGAAGTTCGTAAGACGCGCGCCTGCAATCTGGTCCAATGATGGCGTCCAGAGCGGTGCAACGTCCCCCACGCTCACGCCGACGCACCGAATTCGGCGCGCGCGAGCGCGACCGCCGGACACGACGCCCCATGTGTCTCGCAATACCAACCGTGCCGGTCGTTGAACACCAGATGCGCCGGCGCCGACGGCACAATGCGTACGCGAGCAATCGCCTTCACGCCGGTGCGCGGTCCCGACACCGCCTGCGGGCGCAGTTTCTCGACCGAAGCGCGGATCGGAAACAGGTCGAGCTGTGGAGCGGAGAGCGCCACGACGTCGGGCGGTGCGACGTCGGCGGGCGGGAGTCGGTGTGCGCGTTTCATCAGCTGTCCGAATGCTCGCAGGGCCGCGTCGAATTCGCCAGCGTTCGATCCATTAGCACGCCCGCGCGTCTCTTTCGCCATCTTCAAGCCATGAGCGACGACCAGTCCGTTCCTGCCTCGACCGTGTCACTCCCGCCGGGGGCCAGCTTGCCGGTCTCGCGGCGTCCTCGGTGGCTCCGGCCCGGTGCTGCTGTGCCTCCGAGCCGGCGTCGTAGCCCTGCGGTGCGTGTGCTCGTGGCGCTCACCAGCACCACCGCGCTGCTGGCCGTCGCTGGTCTCGTGGCCGCTGCCGCGATCATTCCACCGATTGGAGCGCGCCGGGTCGCACGACTCTCCGCGCAGCAGGAAGTGGCCACACAGCTGGCGCCGGAAGAACGCGTCGTGGCCCGCGTGTTCGCGTCGCAACGTCGCTGGACGGACATGTGGCGCGAATCGTTTGGCATCGTGGTCGCCACCAACCGTCGCCTGCTCTACGTCGGTGCCCCGCCAACGCCGATGCTGCGGCCGCGCGAGGACGGCCCGGACGAACTGCTCGTGGAGTCATACCCGTACGACGTGGCCTTCACCCTCGAGCCGCGATCGCTCTACCGTGGTTTCGTGCGGGGCCTCGCACTTCGCACGCCGACCACGCGCGTCAACTTCGTGGTCGACGACGGGGAATGGGGTCAGGCGCTCACCGTCTCGCGCCTGACCGCGGCCGCTCGACTGGCCGTGACGCGCGACGTCGAGGAGTTGTCCAACATGGATCGCACGGCAGCCCCCGAGGCCGTCCGATACGTGCCCTACACGGTGCAGCGCGGCGAGACGCTCACGGGCCTCGCCCGCCGCTTTGGTACCTCACCGGACGTGCTCCGGCAGCTCAACCAGCTGCGCAGCGACGACATCAAGGCCGGACAGCGCCTGCGAGTCCCTGGGGCCTGAGGCCTAAACCTACTGCCCCAAAAC
>DASQZA010000148.1:0-6828 GCA_035638935.1 Gemmatimonas sp.
ACTGGATGCTGCGGGTTCCGCTCTCGTACACCGCAGCGATGTACGCGTGATCGTGCGCCTGTGCCTCCTCGCTCCGCGGGGTGCAACCCTGGCCGGGATCCGTCAGGTATTCAGCCATCCCATGGCGCTCGCGCAATGCCGCTTCTTCTTTGCCCGGCACCAGTGGCTCACGCCGGTGCCGCACGAGGACACCGCCGGTGCAGCCGAGGAGGTCGGCCGGAGCGGTGACGTGACGCGCGCCGCCGTCGCGTCCGATGCCGCCGCCGGGCGCTACAACCTCGACATCATCGCGCGCGACGTCGAGGATGTGCCGGCCAACTGGACACGCTTTCTCATTGTAAGTGCGGCATCGGCCATGGAGCCCTGATGGATCACGTGCAGCATCTGCAGCATCCCGCGCCGTTCATGCGCTCGCCCATGCGCTCGCTCATGCGCTCGTTCATCCTTGCGGTCGCGCTTTGCGCTGTCGCCACGGCGCTACCAGCGCAGCGTGCGACGCGCGCGACACCGCTGTCCGCACTGGCTCGGGTCGTGGAGCGCAACCTCTCGGGAGACCGGGCGCTCGAGACCGTGCGTTTCGTCGAGCAATACTTCCGGCTGCCCGGCAATCGCGGCTTCGATGCATCGATCGACACCGTTGCATCGTTGCTGGAAGCCGCAGGTTACGTTCGCCAGGAGAAGGCCAGACCGGGCGACCGCATGATCTATCGTGTCGAGTCGCGGCCGATGCGCGATCTCGCCTGGACGCCGGACGACGCGTCATTGACGCTCGCCGGACGAAGCGCGCCACTGATGCGCTTCGCGACCAACAAGAACATGATCGCGATCAACTCGTACTCCACGCCTGCCGGCGGTGTCACGGCGGGGGTGATCGACGTCGGGAGCGGCGCTGACAGCGTGTTCGCGCGCGCCGACGTGCGCGGCAAGATCGTGCTGGCGGAAGGCAATGCACGGACCCTCTTCCCCCGTGCACTGCGCAACGGCGCGGTCGGTGTGCTCTTCGTGCAGAAGCTCCCGGCGTACAATCAGCCGGAGAAGAACAGTACCGCCGTACAGTTCAGCAGCGTCCCACGCGATAGCGCGGGCAAGGGGTGGCAGCTGTTCCTGTCCAAGGCTGCGGCTGACACGATCCGCCGGGCACTGGCATCCGGTCCGCTCACAGTCACGGTGAACGTGGCGACCCGTCTCGAGACTCGCCCCGAGCGGACCCTCATCGCAGAAATCGTTGGTGCCGTGCGGCCCGCCGAACGGTTCGTGTACTCGGCGCATGTGCAGGAGCCCGGCGCCAACGACAATGCATCCGGTGTCGGGTTGCTCGCGGAGATGGCGCGCGTCTCGGCGTCGATGCTGAAGGCGAAATCCATCACGCCGGCACGCACGATCACGTTCCTGTGGGGTGACGAGATCCGCGCGACTGCACGCTTCCTCTCAGAAGACACCGTGCGGCGAGCAGGTGTGAAGTGGGGCATGTCACTCGACATGGTCGGAGAGAACACCGCGCTCACCGGGGGCTCGTTTCTCATCGAGAAAATGCCCGACCCGTCGGCCGTGTGGGTCCGCGGTGCAGACCAGCATTCGGAGTGGGGCGGTCAACCGATTCCGGCGTCGGCGATCCGCGCGTACTGGTTCAACGACTTCGTGCGCCAGCGATGCCTCGATCGTGCCTCACGGGCACGGTGGACCGTGAAGTCGAATCCATTCGAGGGGGGCAGCGATCACACGCCATTCCTCGACGCGAAGATTCCGGCAGTCCTGCTCTGGCATTTCACCGATCAGTTCTATCACACCGATCGGGATCGCATCGAGATGGTGAGCAGCGCGACCTTGGCGAACGTCGGGTCCTGTGCACTGACGACGGGGCTGCTGCTCGCATCAGGCGCTCCGGATGTCGCCCGTGCCGCCGTGCAGGAACTCGCGATGGTGGCCGAGACGACATTGCGCACGCAGGGGGTGCTGTCCGACTCGGCACAGCGAGCGGGCAGTGACGCCGGGACGGAGCGCGTGGTGCTCGAGACGTGGCGCGACTACTACGTTGCCGCGATGGCCAAGCTCACCGACATGCTCGTGTCGCCGGTGGACCTGTCGAAGGAAATCACCGCGGCACAGGCCCGGGTGCGCGCTGCCGCGAGGAAGTTGGCGAAGTAGGCGGCCGCGGATCTATTCTGGCGGCACCGCGGGTACGCGAGGCCCCGGTCGTTGCAGGACCTGACGCAGCTGGTAGTCGTCGCCGAGCGGCGTCTCGATCTGCAGGATGGCGCGCGATTCCTTGGCTATCCACACGGTGGCATGGCGCGTCGAAGCGAGCGTGAAGCGTACCACGTGCGCCGCTTCTCCGGACACGGTGTCGCTCCCGGTCACACGTACGATGTAGAGATGCAGGCCCGCGTCGAAATCGTACACCGGGAACTGCGCAGCGTATCCGCTGTCGAGTGGGAGCGCGCGCACCAGCAGATCCCAGCTGCCGGAGTCGAACGTGTTGGTGCTGAGCGTCGTGTCGACCGCGATGCCCGGCAGGTCGGTTGGGGTGAACGACCCCTTCACGCGTCGCCCGCTGAACTCCAGCATGATCTTGCGTGCACTCTGATACGACCGGTGCATCCGCGGTGCGAGTGTGCGCGCGTTCGTCGTCGTCGAATCGACCAGCCCCGTCGTGCCACGTTGCAACGTTTGCACGCGATGCATCACGGAGACCTTGGCGACGGTGTCCCAGCGAATGACGTCGGTCAGGGTGGCGAACTGTTGCGCCGTGCCGTTGCGAATCATCGTGAGCGTGTAGCTGTTCGTGCCGGGGCGCACGAGCGCGCCACGCAGTGTCGTGTCGCCCGGCAGCACCATGCGGGGCGGCCGTTCCGCCGGTGCGTCAGCTACTGCAGGCGATGCGGCGGGCGACGTCACGGGGGGTTGTTGCGCCAGTGCGACTTGCGAGTGCAGTGCCAGCGACGCCACTGCAAAGCACGCCACTACCAGGCACGCGGAACGGAGTGACGTGGATTCCGGCGTCTGCGGGTGCCACAGAACGAATCGCATCACTCATATCTGCCCCGCGCGACTGGGTGCGTCAATTGGACACGCATCGGAGCGCCAAATCGAGCAACTATTTCGTCCCTGCCGACGTCCTAACGGACATGACTTTCCCCTCCCTTGTCGTGCTCGTGCTGCTTCTGGTTACTCCGCTCGCAAGCTACGCGCAGGCCGCCGACATCGTGCGCGGACGCGTCATGGATGACTCGAGCCGTGCGCTGTCGGGGGCGGCGGTCACCATCACGCGTGGTCCGGACCGGCTGGTGCAGCAATCCACGACCGATGCAAACGGTCGATATTCGAGCCGGTTCGAGCCCGGCACAGGCGACTATCTCGTGAACGTGTCGGCGGTTGGCTTTCAAACTGCGCGGCGGCGTGTCCAGAGTCTCAATGGCGAACGCGACATCGTCGGAGACTTCACGCTGGCGCGCGATCTGACCACGCTCGCGACGGTCAAGGTCACCGCGGATAAACCCGTGCGGGCCACCAACCGCATCTCGCCGACGACAGCCGAGACTGGCGCGAGCGAGCAGTGGTCGAATGGTGTGCAGGGACGTGTCACGCCTGGGAGCGCGGGTGACCTGAACGCCATTGCCGGCACGATTCCCGGTGTGACGATGACAAGCAGCGGCCCCTCCATTCTCGGCGCCGCGAGTTCGTCCAATCTCACGACACTCAATGGGATGGCGTTGCCGGGCGGCTCCATTCCGCGCGCCGCGCAGACGGAAACGCGGGTCACCGGCGCGACATTCGACGCGACCCGTGGTGGATTCGCCGGTGCGAACATCGATGTGCGTCTCGCTCCCGGGAGTCGGGAGTACCAGCAGCGCAACGCGTTCTTCACGGTCGACGCGCCGCAGTTGCAGATGACGGATGCCGTCGGGCGCTCGCTCGGGTTGGTGAACCGCGGCTTCCGCGGCAGCATCGGTGCCGACGGCGAGGCGATCCGCCAGGTGCTCACGTACAACACGTCGCTCGAAGTCGCGAACAACGTCAGCACGCCGTCCACACTGTTGGGCGGCGACGCCGATGCGTGGCGGCGCGCCGGCGTCTCGCCGGACTCGGTGAATCGGCTCGTGAGTCTCGCGTCGGTTGCCGGCATTCCGTTGGGTGGAAGCGGTGTTCCGGAGCTGCGGAACAGAAACGGATTCACGTGGCTCGGGCGCTTCGACGACATTCGTGATTCGCTGCGCGCCCTCACGCTCACCACCTACGCGTCCTACAACCGCGAGGGAGCACTCGGGTTCGGGCCGCTCTCGTCACCAGCAGCGGGTGGCAAGAGTACCGACCAGGTGATCGGCGCCCAGTTCTACCACACGACGTACGTCGGCCCGCTGCGCTACGTGATGGTACAGAACCGTCTCGCGCTGAGCGACGTGCGCCAGCGGGTCGCGCCATACCGGTCGCTGCCGGGCGCCACCGTGCTGGTACGTTCCGCGTCCGATGCCGCGGCAAGCGACGTCGCCGCACTCTCGCTTGGCGGCAACCCGCGGCTCGCCACGGACGATCGTCGTTGGACGGCGGAAGGGTCGAGCGACGTGACGTGGATGGCGCGCGGTTCGAAGCATCGCTTCCGGTCGCAGCTCTGGGCGCGTGCCGACGGCCTGACGCAGGAGGGCGAGCCCAACCGGCTCGGCCAGTACACCTTCAACTCCCTCGCCGACTTCGCCGCGAACCGGCCCGCGTCGTATTCGCGCACGATCGACCAGCCAGTGCGCTCCGCAACGACCTACAACGGCGCGGTCGCGCTCGTGCACCAGTGGAACAAGTCGCGCTGGTTCAACCTGATGTACGGCGCGCGCGTCGAAGCGAACGCGTTCGGCAATGCGCCCCCGCAGAACGTTGCCCTCGAAAACGCACTCGGCGTGGAGAGCGGGCTCGCACCGGCGCGCATACACGTGTCGCCACGCCTTGGCTTTTCGTACACGTACAGCCGCGCGAAGGACAACGGAAGCGGAACGAACATGAATCAGGTCGGAAGGTTCTACCGCACGACCATGGGCTACATCCGCGGTGGTGTCGGCGAATTTCGTGACCTGTACCGGCCAGACATGCTCGCCGATGCCATCGGTGGCGCCGGTATAACCGGCAGCACACTTTCCCTCTCCTGTGTGGGGGCCGCCGTACCGATTCCCGACTGGTCGACCCTCACGTCGAACGCTGGAGCACTACCGATCGCATGCGCCGACGGCACGACGGCGCTCGGCGAGCGCGCACCCTCGGTCACGTTGCTCGATCGGTCGTTCGACGTGCCGCGCAGTTGGCGCGGAAGCCTGAGCTGGGGCAGCAGCTTCGGTCGCTGGATGGCCAAGGTCGACGCACTGGGATCGTACGACCTCGCGCGTCCGAGCACGATCGATGCGAACTTCGGTGGTACCCCGCGCTTCGCGCTCGACGGCGAAGGTGGCCGCCCTGTGTTCGTCTCGGCCGCCGCTATCGATGCAGGCACCGGCTCGGTGTCACCACGCGAGGCACGACGCAGCACGGACTTCGGGCGCGTTGCGCTCCGCACCAGTGACCTGAAAGGGTACGGTGGACAGATCACGACGACGGTGCAACCAGACGTGTTTCGCAACCGGTCGCGGATCTCGTTCTTCACGTCGGCGTCGTATACGTTGCAGCGCACATTGCAACAGTTCCGGGGTTCGGATGGCGGCAATGTGGGCGATCCACGCGAGCGGGAGTGGGCGAGTGGCGCCAACGATGCCCGACACGCGATCGTGTTTCAGGGAGGCGTCAACCTGCCGGTCGTGGGAACGGTCACGGCGTTCACGCGCTTGCAGTCCGGGCTTCCATTCACGCCCGTAGTGCAAGGCGACATCGACGGTGACGGTCGTGGTGGCGATCGCGCATTCGTACCGGCGGCGGGCGGGACTACGACGGACGCCGCGCTGCGAGCGCAGATGGGCGCGCTGCTCACCGCGGCGCCGGGAAACGTGCGCGAGTGTCTCACGCAGCAGGCCAATGCCTTGGCTGGCCGCAACAGCTGCCGCGGGCCATGGACCCAACAGCTGAACGTGCAGTGGACGCCTCGCATCCCGATCCGGGTGCAGGGACGCCGCATCGTCACCAACATCGTGTTCGACAACCCACTCGGCGGCATCGACCAGCTCGTGAATGGCGCAGATGGGATGAAGGGTTGGGGCACGCGCGCGATGCCTGATCCGGTGCTGCTCGTGCCACGTGGGTTCGATGCGAGCACGCGTGCGTTCCGCTACGATGTCAACCCGCGCTTCGGTGACACGCGCGCCTTCCGCACGCTGTCGCGCCAGCCGTTCCGCGTGACGATCGACTTCAGCATGAACTTCTCGACGCCGTACGACGTGCAGCAGATCCGTCGCGCGCTCGAGCCCGTGAAGGTGCAGGGCCGCTGGGAACGCCGTTCGGCCGACTCGATCACGGCGTACTACCTGCGCAACACGAGCAGCGTCCACAAGATGCTGCTTGCCGAGAGCGATTCACTGTTCCTCAACAAGACGCAGATCGAGACGCTGCTCGCCGCCGACTCGGTCTTCGGCGTGCGCGTGCGCGAGATCTACCGTCCGCTCGGCGAGTATCTCGCCGCGCAGCCAAACGGTGTGCCGGGCAAGGCCGCACTGGACAGCGCCAACGCCTCCGACAAACTCTACTGGAAGGTGTTCTGGGAGCAGGTCGACGTGATGGCACCCGTCATCACGCCGCTGCAGCGTCAGCTCATGCCGATGCTCGTCAACATCATCGGGGTGAGCAAGGAAGACCGCCTCAATTTGCAGTGGCAGTTCGGCTACCCTGTCACGGTCACGCACTCGCGACCGCGCGTCGGCGGCG
>DASQZA010000149.1:0-16559 GCA_035638935.1 Gemmatimonas sp.
GGCATCTGTGCAGTTCCGCATGCTCAACCGCGGCAAGGGTCCCGCCGTCTGGGCACCACGTGCGCAATGCGATCGCGGACTGTACCGACGCGCGATCCGCACGCTGCTCGAACAGCAGCCCCGCCTGGTCACCATTCAGGGTATGGTCGCTCGGCTGCTGTTCGACAGTAGCGGTGAGCGCGTGGCCGGCGTCGAGACGTTGGAGGGGCGTCGCTTTGGCGCTCGCGCCGTCGTGCTCACGACCGGGACGTTCGGTCGAGGGCGCATGCATATCGGCACGGGAACGCAGATCGGCGGTGGGCGGGCGGGCGAAGCGCCGTCCACGCATCTGGGTGAACAGCTCGAAGCCATCGGGCTTTCGACGCAACGCTTCAAGACCGGAACGCCACCGCGCATCGACGGGCGCACCGTGGAGTACCGCACGCTCGAGCAGCAGGACAGCGAAATCGAGCAGTTCGATTACTCGTGGTCGCACTTCTGGGCGACAGCGCGAGTGACACGGGATGCACGTGGCGTACACACGCGTCATCCCGCGCAGCTGCCATGCTGGATCACCTGGCTCGAGCGCGATGGCAAGTCGCTCATCGCAACGCATCTCGCCGAATCGGCGATGTATGGAGGCGCGATCGCGTCTCGGGGGCCGCGTTACTGCCCGAGCGTGGAGGACAAGGTGGTGAAGTTTCCGGATGCGGAGCGACACCAGCTGTTCCTCGAGCCGGAGGGGCACGACACGTCGGAGCTCTACGTCAACGGATTGTCGACGTCGTTGCCGGCGCCGGTACAACTCGCCGTGATGCGCACGGTACGTGGGTTGGAGAACGTACGGATGACGCGCGCGGGTTATGCGATCGAGTACGACTACTACCCGCCGACGCAGCTCGACGCGACACTCGCGTCTCGCGCAATCACGGGCGTGTATTTCGCGGGACAGGTCAACGGCACGACGGGCTACGAAGAGGCGGCGGGTCAGGGTGTGATTGCCGGAGTGAATGCGGCGCGATGGACGCGCGACGAGTCGCCGCTCGTACTGGGCCGGGAGACGAGTTACATCGGCGTGCTCGTCGACGACCTGGTCACGAAAGGCGTTGACGAGCCATACCGGCTGTTCACGTCACGCAGCGAATTCCGGTTGACGGTGCGACAGGACAATGCGCTTGCGCGCCTGGCATCCATCGCGACCACCTGCGGGTTGTACACGGCGGACGAAGCGGAACGTGCCGAGTGGCAGCAGGCAGCTGTCGGGCGCGCGCGCAGGCTCGCCGACGCCACGAGTATGTCGCCGGAGTTGGCGGGTCCGGTGCTGAGCGCCGTCAGGTCGACACCGCTCGCGCACGCGGTGCGGGCCAGCGAACTCGCGGGGCGGCAAAACGTTGCGTTGGATGCGCTGTTCGCGGCGGCTGGCGTTGGTGAGGACCTGCCGCGGGAGGCGGTGCTGGCGGCGGAGCTCGAGATCAAGTACGCCAGCTACTTCATCCGCGAACGTTCACGGGCGAACCGTCTCAAATCGCTGGGGAACGTACGGTTGCCGGAGCGCGCCGACTATGCGGCGCTGGCAACGCTGTCGACCGAGGCTCGACAGAAGCTGTCCGCCATTCGTCCACTGACTTTGGCCCAAGCAGGGCAGATTCCCGGAATCAGTCCGGCTGATTTGCAGAATCTGGTGTTCGAACTGCAGCGAGCCGGTGTACTGGTTCGAGGTGGGAAGGAACCGACGCCAAGCTCGAGTTAGCCGAGCGGAACTTCCACAAGTCGGCATTTGTGGTGGGCTGTCTTTCTTGTATCGCGTTGATGTCTTGATAGTGTACGCGGCTGATCGGTGCAGTATCCGCCTTGTCCCAATTCGCTAAACTCGCGGGTTGCTTCTCATGAACATTGCCGCTGTGACGGGGTCTGCCGATTGCAGGTAAGGATGAGTATGACATTTCATCAGCACCGCACGATTACTCAGCGAGACACTCCATGACTTTTCCATCGTCCGTTTCCAAAGGACTCCTTGCGGGGGCCACACTCGTTGCCGGCTCGCTCATAGCAGGCTCAGCCTTGCATGCGCAGAACCAGCCCCCACAGCCGCCGCCCCAGATCACCGTTTCGGCTCGAGGTGAGGTTCAGGTTGCTCCCGACCGCGCCCGTGTGCAGGTCGGCGTCGAGACGCAGGCCAAGACGGCCGTGGCCGCAGCGAATGAGAACAATCGCAAGCAGGCAGCGATCCTAGCCGCCGTCCGAGCACTAGGCATTCCAGCCTCGGCGATCAGTACGCTCAACTACAATGTGTTTCCCGTGGAACGCTACGACGAAAAAAATCGTCGCTCCGTGATCGACGGCTATCGCGTCAGCAACATCGTACAAGTGGAGACCGACAAGCTGGAGCAGGCGGGCACTATCATCGATGCCGCGCTCAATAACGGGGCGAACCGCGTTGCCGGGCTCGACTTCATGGTGAAGGATCCGTCTGCGGCGCGAGATCAGGCGCTCGCCAAGGCGGTGCAGTCGGCCAAGCGTCAAGCTACCGCTGCAGCCGCGGCGGCGGGTGGGCAGGCGACGGAGCTGCTCGAGCTGAACGTGAACGAGTTCGAGCAGCCGGGTCCGCGGCCGATGGCGGCCATGCGAGTGAAGATGGACGAGGCTGCCATCGCGCCCACACCGTTGAGCGAAGGGACAACGACGATTGCGGTGATGGTGAACACGCGCTGGAAGTTCGTGATGCGATGAAGGGGAGGGGCGAAGAGGGGCGAGGGCGACCGTGAGGTCGCCTTTGCTGTTTTATGGGGGGATCGTGAGGGGCGACGGCGAGTTGTTGGACGGTCTGGCTTCGCGTTGGACAGTAGACTGGCCTTGGTGCGCGGCGCGGCATTACCCGAGTTCGGCTATCAGGCATAGCTGAGAGCGATAGACGCCAGTGGCGGTACGGTGCCGACAGCTATAGCTGTCAGCTGCAACTTAGAGCGATGGCTGAAAGCTTCGGTACCGCCGCTCTTAGCATAGCTCTCAGCTATGCCTGACAGCCGATCCCGGGTGATGCCGCGCCGCGCACGCACGCCAGCCCAAGCTTTTCAGCGACCCCAAGCTGTCACCGTCGCCCAAAGGTCGTGTTCCCCTGTTTCACGTGAAACACGGCTGCCCCCACCACGCCACGGGTGTATACTTCCCCTCCCCGCGACCTCTTCTACCTGCCCGTGGCCCGAATCCTCGCCATCGCCAATCAGAAAGGCGGAGTCGGTAAGACCACGACTGCCGTCAATCTCGCCGCGTCGCTCGCCGTCGCGGAGCAGCGCACGCTGCTGATCGATGCGGACCCGCAAGGGAATGCGACGAGCGGCAACGGGGTGCAGTTAGTTGAGGGGGCGCGTACCAGCTACGACGTGCTGCTGAACGAAAGCTCCGTCGATGAAGCGCTCGTCCGCGGGGTACACTTTCGCCACTTGGACCTGCTGCCGGCGACGCCCGATCTCGCGGGAGCCGAAGTGGAGCTGGTCGATGCTGACGATCGCGTAGCCCGGATGAAGAATGCGCTCGCGCCGGTACGTGACCGCTACGACTACGTCCTCATCGACTGCCCACCGTCGCTTGGCCTGATCACGCTCAACATGCTCGTCGCGGCGGATGCCCTGCTCATCCCGCTGCAGTGCGAGTACTTCGCGCTCGAGGGACTGACGCAGCTGCTCGCCACGGTTGGACGGGTGCAAGACGCCCTGAATCCGGAGTTGGAGATCGACAACGTCTTGCTGACGATGTTCGACAACCGCCTCAACCTGTCGAAGCAGGTCGCGTCCGATGCGCGGGAGCACTTTGGCGCGAAGGTTCTCGACACCGTCATCCCGCGCAACATCCGCCTAGCAGAGGCGCCGAGCTTTGGGAAGCCGATCGTGGTGTATGACGTTGGCTCGGTCGGGGCGCAGGCGTACATGGCGGTGGCACGCGAGATCATGACGGCATCGGAGCGTCGCAAGAGTTCGGAGCCGGCGACGGCCTGACGGTCTGGTGGCCTAATCTTCTCTGGTCTGCAGTCGTGGTGGTTCGTAGCACGTCCCGCGTGCGGTGCGCGGGAGCATACCCTGGTTTTCCGGAGCGGACGCATGGCGCCACCTGAATCTCCCCGTCGTCTCGGTCGTGGCCTCGACGCACTGCTCGCCCGCAAGGATTCGAAGACCGGAGCCAAGGCGGGGTCGCCCGGCGACGTAAAGGAAATTGCCAAGGGTAAGCGCGATGAGGCCCGCGATCTGGCCGACGATGCCCCGGTGAGTGCGCTGCAAAGCATTCCCGTCTCGAAGATTCGACCAAACCCGTTCCAGCCTCGTCGGGAGTTTCGGCCCGAGGATCTGGCGGATCTTGAAGCGAGCCTGCGGGTGAATGGCCTGTTGCAGCCCATTTCCGTGCGTCCGGCGCCGACGGGCGATGGGTACGAACTGATTGCAGGCGAGCGACGCTTTCGCGCGGCATCTCGCCTCGGCTGGACCGAGATCGCCGCTGTGGTGCGGGAGACCGACGACCGCGCCGCGCTGACGCTTGCCATGGTGGAGAATCTGCAGCGGGCAGATCTCGATCCGATCGAAGAAGCCGACGGCTACCAGCGACTCATCGACGAGTTCGCGCTCTCCCAGCAGGAAGTGGCCGACGTCGTCGGCAAGGAGCGCTCGACAGTCGCCAATGCGCTGCGGCTGCGCGGCCTTCCGCCGACCGTGCGGGAGATGCTGCAGAAGAAGGAGCTGGCTGCAGGACATGCGCGCGCCATGCTGCCGCTGGCGAACGAACGCGCCATGATCGACCTGGCACGTGAAATCGCAGATACCGGCATGTCAGTGCGTGACGTCGAGCGCCGGGTTCAGGCAGGGCGCGCGGAACCTGCCAAGACGGGTCGCAGGAAAGGGGTGGCCAAGGGGGATGAGAGTGCCGCGGCGGCGGCGAAGGCCTCGGCGCAGTTCTCCAGCGCCGAAGGGCGGCGGATCGAGGAGCTGCTGCGCAAGCGTCTGCAGACTGCAGTGAGCTTGCACCTATCGGCGAGGGATCGCGGAGAGGTACGAATTGCGTTCTTCTCGCACGACGATCTCGAGCGCGTGCTGGCTTTTCTTGGTGTCGACACCGAGAACTGATCGTTGATGAATTCCGCAGCACTATCTGGACATATGCAAGCCACCATCAAGTCACTCAGGCCGCCCGTGCGCAATCTTCGTCGAGCTGCATCAGCCATTCTCGTTGCGCTGGTTGCGGCGTGCGGCAACAAGGACACATCCGCGACTCCGGACTCGGGTGCGGCCAGCCCCGGAGGCACGCCCACCGCCGGCATGCGGATGGCCCTGCTCACCTCCGGTCCCATTTCCGACCAGTCATGGAACAGCAGCGCCTACGCTGGCCTCCAGACCGTGCGTGATTCGATGGGGGCCTCCATCTCCCACATTCAGACCAAGACGCCCGCCGACTTCGAGGAAAATTTCCGGCAATACGGCGCCCAGGGATATGACCTCGTCATCGGACACGGCTTCGAATTTCAGGATGCCGCCGCGCGCGTGGCTCCCTCGTACCCGAAAACGGTGTACGTGGTCACGTCCGGACGAGTGACCGGGCCCAACGTCGCCGGTGTCGCGTTCGCGTTCGAAGAGGCGTCGTATCAGGCAGGCATGGTCGCCGGCGCGATGACCAAGACTGGTATCATCGGCCTCATCGCCGGTGCGGATTTTCCGCCGGTCAAGGCCAGCTTCACCGCGTTCGAACGCGGGGCGAAGGCCGTCAATCCGAAGGTGCAGACCCTCGTTTCCTACATCGGCAACTGGGATGACGTCAGTGCCGGCAAGGAAAAAGCGCTCGCACAGATCGCGCGCGGTGCCGACATCATTTTTCAGAACGCCGACGCCGCGGGCCTTGGTGTGTTTCAGGCGGCCCGCGAAAAGGGTGTGCTCACCTTCGGTACGAACTCCGACCAGAACGCCGTCGCACCGGATGTTGTCATCGCCAGCGTCGTCATCGATCAGCCGAAAGCCTTCCTCGTGATTGCACGGGAAGTCATGCGGAAGCCGTTCACCGGCCACGTGTTCAACATGGGCGTCAAGAACGACTTCGTGCGCCTCGTATACAACCCCGCGTTTGCGTCGCGCATTCCGGCCGCGGCTCGCGCCAGCGTCGACTCCGTCGGCGACCTGCTTCGTGCGGGCAAATTCACCGCACTCGACGACATGCTTCAGGGCGCAGACAGCGCCCGCAAGATCACGCCGTGATCGCAGCGCAAGATCACACCGTGATCGCAGCGCAAGATCACACCGTGATCGCAGGGTGAACGTGGGCGCGCCTCTCGAACGCATCGTCGCCGCACTCGACGCCGAACTGCGAACCGCCGACGTCCCGGATTACCCGGGCGCGATGAACGGTCTGCAGGTGGCGAACAGCGGAACCGTGCACACCGTTGCGGTCGCGGTCGACTCGTCGCTCGCGACGATCGACGCCGCAGTCAGCGCCCGTGCGAACCTGCTCGTGCTGCACCACGGGCTGTTCTGGGGTGGCGTGCAACCGCTGGTGGGACTCGCGTACCGCAAGTACAGCCGGCTGCTCGCGAACGACATCGCCGTGTATTCGTCGCACCTTCCGCTCGACTTGCACCCAACACTTGGCAACAACGCCGGACTCGCACGTGAACTCGGTCTGGCGGCGACGCGCGGGTTCGCGCGCTTCAAGACCACCGATATCGGATTGACCGGTGAGATCGCGGACGGTGAACCTACGGCCACGCTCGTCGATCGCGTGCGGTCCGTCGTGGGTCCGTACGGCGGTGTGGTGCGCACCAGCATTCCCGTGGATGGCCGTACGACGCGGCGGTGGGCCATCTGCAGCGGCGGGGGCGCGAGCACCGAGTCGCTGCGCGAAGCGCGAGAGCTTGGCGTCGATACCCTGATCGTCGGCGAAGGCGCGCACCACACGACGGTGGAAGCCATCGAATACGACCTGTGCGTCGTGTATGCCGGCCACTATGCCACCGAGACACTCGGGGTGCAGTCGCTCGGTGCGTTCATCGAATCCCGCTTCGGCGTGCCCTACACGTTTCTGCATCTGCCGACCGGTTCATGACCGCAGCCGGCAGCCCGTCGCCGGTGCCCCTGCTGTCGATGGACGGTATCACCCACCGGTTTGGGCCCACCGCAGCGCTGGACAGCGCGAGTCTCGTCGTGCGTCCGGGCACGGTACACGCCGTACTTGGTGAGAATGGCGCTGGCAAGACGACGCTCTTGCGCGTGGCGTTCGGAATGCTGCAACCGGATGCAGGCACGTTGCGATGGCGTGGTGTCGTCACGGCGATCGCATCGCCCTCCGAGGCATTGCGGCGCGGCATCGGCATGGTGCACCAGCACTTCACACTCGTGCCTGCGATGACGGTCGCCGAGAACGTCGCACTGGGCGAACGGGGACGATATGACCCGTCGCGCGCAGCGGCCCGCGTCCGCGACGTGGCCGGTCAGTCGGGCCTCACACTCGACCCGGAGGCGCGTGTCGGAGCACTGACCGTCGGGGCGCAGCAGCGGTGCGAGATCGTCAAGGCGCTGGCGCGAAATGTCGAGCTGTTGATTCTCGACGAACCCACGGCCGTGCTGGCCCCGCAGGAAGCAGCGGAGCTGCTGGCATGGACGCGCCGGTATGCAGACAGCGGGCACGCGGTCGTACTGATCACGCACAAGCTGCGCGACGCCCTGGGGGTGGCAGACGACGTCACGGTGCTGCGGCGCGGTCGCACTGTGCTCGCGACGCCGGCGCGCGGGGTAACCGAATCCGATCTCACTGCGGCGATGCTCGGCGAGGACGCGAGTACCGTACGCGCGGTGCGTGCAGCGCGGGGGGTGATGGCCGGGCCAGTCGTGCTCTCCGCGCGCGATGTCCGCGCGCGCGACTCGCGTGGTGTGGAGCGCCTGCGCGGCGTGACACTCGACGTGCGCGCCGGTGAAATCGTCGGGATTGCGGCCGTGGAGGGTGCCGGCCAGCAACAGCTGCTGCGCGTGCTCGCCGGACGACTGCGTCCCGATGCAGGCGCCGTCGTCGTTCCGGAGGCGATCGGGTTCATTCCAGAGGATCGACATCACGACGCACTCGTCCTCGACGCACCGTTGTACGAAAATGTCGCCTTGCGTGATGCCGCCGCGCGCGGTGGGCATATGCGATGGGATGTGCTGCGCGAGGAAACGCGCAGCATCATCGGTTCGTACGACGTTCGCACGGCTGACGAGAACAGCTCTGCCCGATCCCTGTCTGGCGGCAACCAGCAGAAACTCGTGCTCGGTCGAGAACTGAGTGGCGGACCAGCGGCCATCGTTGCAGAGAATCCATCGCGTGGTCTGGATTTTCGGGCTACAGCTGCCGTACACGAGCAGTTGCGACTGGCGCGTGATCGTGGAGCTGCGGTGGTGATGTACTCGAGCGACCTCGATGAAGTGCTGCTGCTGGCGGACCGTGTGTACGCCATGCACGACGGCGTGGTACACGAAACCGCCCGCGACCGGGAGGCCGTCGGCCGCGCCATTCTCGGTGGGGCGCTCCCGTCGGGTGTGAGCGTCCCGTGATCCGTGTCGTGGTGCAGACACTGGTGCTGCTCGCGGTAGCACTCGTCACGCTCGTGCTGTTGCTCCTGGCCACCGGCCATGCTCCTGGGCCTGCGCTCTCGGCGATGGCGAGCGGCGCGTTTGGCTCGTCCTATGCGCTGCTGTCGGCGACACCGGTACGTGCGATTCCACTCGCACTCGCAGGCCTCGCCGTGGCGATCGCGTTTCGCGCAGGCATCCTGAACGTGGGCGCCGAGGGACAGCTGCTCGTGGGTGCAACCGCGGCCGCGTGCGTCGCGGCGCTTGCCATGGCGAGTCCCGGACTACCGGCGCTGCTCGTGATCGTCGCAATGCTGGCGGCCGGTACGCTTGCCGGCGGGCTCTGGGCCGGGATCGCTGCGTGGTTGCGGGCGCGATTCGGTGTGCTCGAAGTGATCAGCACGATCATGCTCAACCTGATCGCGCACGAACTGGTCGGCTATCTCGTGCGCGGGCCGTTGCAGGAGCCCACGCGCACCAACCCGCAGTCGTCGACGCTGGTCGAAGCGCTGCATCTGCCTGTGCTCGTCGAAGGCTCGCGGTTGCATGCGGGATTGCTGCTCGCGATCGGGCTTGCCGTGCTTGCGTGGTGGTGGCTCCGGAATACGGCGAGCGGGTTTCGCTTGCGGGCGGTCGGTGGCAACGCGAGTGCGGCGGCGAGTGCCGGGCGCGTGAACGTGCCTCGCGTGGTCGCCGGTGCCTTTCTGACGAGCGGAGCCTTGGCTGGTGTCGCGGGCGCCGTGCAGTACTCCGGCGTCACCTTCGCGATGTACGAGAACTTCTCGCCCGGCTACGGCTACAAGGCCATCGCCGTTGCGTTGCTCGCTCGGCTCAACCCGTTAGGCGTGCTCGTGGCCGCGCTACTGTTTGGTGCACTCGAGGCAGGGGCCAATGCGATGGAGCGTGATGCGGGTGTGCCGAACGTCGTGGTATCGGTCGTCGAGGCAGCGCTCATCCTGCTCGTCGTGGCGGCCGACCGGTGGCGGGCGCGCACCGGGAACAGCACACGGGAGTGATGCATGAGTGATGCGCTGACGCTCGGCACCGACTTCCTCGAAGCGAGTGTTCGCTTCGCGACACCGCTCGCGCTCGCCTCGCTCGGCGAGTGCGTGAGCGAGCGCGCTGGCGTGATCAACATCGGGCTCGAAGGCGCCATCATCTGTGGTGCGCTTGGCGCGACGGTTGCGGCTGGTGCTGTCGGCGTGGGATTCGGCTTCGCGGCGGGTGCACTTGCCGGCGTGGCAATCGCGGCGCTGTTCGCGCTGTTCACGGTGTGGATGCGTGCCGACCAGATCATCACCGGCACGGCCATCACGTTGCTCGCGGCGGGGCTGACCGGTACGCTCTATCGCAGCACGTTCGGTGTGTCGGGCGTGGCGCTCTCGACACCGACGATCGGCGCGACGGCAGTGCCGGGTCTGTCGGCGATTCCGCTGCTGGGCGCGTCGCTGTTCGAGCAACCGGTAGTCACCTATCTGGTGTACGCGCTCGGGCCGCTCATCACGTGGTGGATGTTTCGCACACATGCCGGGCTTGGACTGCGCGCAGTCGGCGAACGACCGCAGGCGGCGATTGCAGCGGGCGTCTCTCCCCGACTGACACAGACGTTCGCGGTACTGTTCGCTGGCGCGATGGCTGGCCTCGCCGGTGCGACACTCGTACTCGCGCAGGCAGGCACCTTCGTGGAGGAGATGTCGTCCGGGCGCGGCTTCATCGCGATCGCGATCGTGGTGCTCGGCCGCTGGCACCCAATGGGAGTGCTCGCTGCATCACTCCTGTTTGGCGCCGCACAGTCGCTGGATACGGTGTTTCAGTCGATGGGATGGCGCGAGGTACCATACCAGCTGTTTCTCGCGATTCCTTACTTGATGACGCTGCTCGTGCTGGCCTTCGCGAGCGCGCGCGCCCGGGCACCGGCAGCGCTCGGCCAACGGGAGTTGACGGAAAAGTAGTGTCCGTCGTCACCTGTTTACCGATTCTGAAATTTGCTGGCACGGACGAGGTCGAACGGTACGGCTCGTGCTTCATACGGTGCATCTGCTTTAACAAGCCTTAACAGGAGACTCTCATGCGAACTGCTTTTGTCGGAACTCGCGCGGTTGCTGTCGCGATACTGGGCTCGATGACGCTGCAAGGCTGTGCAGCCATGAACCGCAAGGAAACGGGCGCCACTGCCGGCGTCATCGCAGGAGCGGCAGCTGGTGCCGCAGTGGGACGTGCCAATGGCTCGACGGCCAAGGGCGCCATTCTCGGTGCCGCGGTGGGCGGCGCGATCGGCGCAGTGATCGGCCATCAGATGGATCAGCAGGCCAAGGAGATCAAGCAACAGATTCCTGGCGCGACCGTCGAGCGTGTGGGCGAGGGCATTCAAGTGACGTTCGCGTCGGGCTTGCTCTTCGATTTCGACAGCGATCGCATCCTTGCTGACGCTGCGTCGAACCTCCGCAACCTGTCCTCAAGTCTGGACAAGTATCCGGGGTCTGAGCTGCTGATCGTGGGACACACGGATTCCAAGGGTGAAGACGCGTACAATCAGGCGCTTTCAGAGCGTCGCGCGCGTGCAACAGCAGACTATCTCGCGTCGCAGGGTGTCGCGCGCAACCGTCTCCGCACGTCTGGTCGTGGCGAGGTCGAGCCAGTGTCGGACAACACGTCGGAGTCCGGCATGCAAAAGAACCGTCGCGTTGAAGTCGCGATCTTTGCTTCTGAAGCATACAAGGCTCAGTTGCAGAAGGGAGGCAACTAGGCGCGCTTCATCGCAGGCTGAAAGAGCGCTTCGGCGCGGCTGAAATGAGGGGGTCCCTTGGTAGCAAGCCACTTCGTTCGAACGCTCGTTGGCGTTCTCACTCAGAAGTTGCCACCAAGGGACCCCCTCATTTCAGCCTACATTTTCTAGAAGCGATAGACCGCTGCGGCGCCTGTCCTTGTGGGCATCGAGTGCGTCGGAACGATCACGACTTCACCGCCCATGCGCAGGGTGAACTCGGCCAGGTCGTCGAGGAGGTCGTCGGTGTGTGCGTCGTCGAGTGTGCCCTGCTCGATGCTGCCGGTGTCACGGTTGATGCGGCCGGGAATGAGGCGCTCGTCTTCGACGAGCAGCACGCGAACACGTCCTCCCAGGACAGACATCGCAATCTCGTCGAGATCGTCGGTACCGAGGCTTCGTGCTTTGCCGGCGTGGTAATCGTCGACGAAGCCTGCCAGTCGTGCGCGGTACTTGGGCTCGACGATCTCCCAGGCGCGTTCGCGGATTCCGTCGGCAGTCAGGGCGTCAGGATTGATTGCAATGCCTTCCTCGACGAGCTGCGCGTTCTTGCTGACGGCGCGAAACGCAGGCTGATTCTGTGGGAGGGCGGCGAGGAGCAGCGGCACTCCGAGCGGCTTGGAGTAGCGTTCCATCACGGCCTTGTCGACGGCGCGGAAGTAGCGCTGGGTCGCCTGATCGATCTCGTCGCTGCCTTGCGTGTACTCGTGCGGATCCCGGTCGTCTTCGCCAAGGGCGTCGGCGATGGTGTGCGGGAACCCAGCGTCGGTTTGCACTTCATCCAGCGCATAGCGGTCGCCCTGGAAGAGTCTCGCGCGGTCGCGCGTGACGGCGAGCACATGAAAGCGATCTGCTGATTGCGCGATGCGTAGCAGCGGCTTCGTGTGAAAGCTGTCGGCCACGATGGCACGTTCGGGCACAGTGCGCTGCAGCTTGTACACCTTGTAGTAGTCCGGCGCGCGCAGCACGGCGAGACCGTCGAGCGTGTGCTCCCAAAATCGCGGATTGTCCGCCAGTTCGTGGAGCGGCGACAGCAGCACCTCCGTGTCGGCAGCGGGAAATTCCTTCAGCAGCGACTGCGCGGTGCGGGCGACGAGTTGCCGGTACTTCTCCACGTCCTTCTGGTTGCCGGAGAACTGGCGTTCTGTCGGCATGTAGATGGACACGCACGGGCCGTTACGTTCGTCGAACAGCTCTGTGAGCCGTTCCGACATCGGAGACGTGCCGCGCGCCGTCACCGGCCGAGTCCCATCTCGCGGTTTTCGACGCGGCTATGAGCCTTGGGGTGCCGCAGCTTGTCGAAGCGATGGTCGAGCAGGCGCACCAGCTTGTCGGTGGCGGTGCTGAATGCTGCCTCGATTGTGTCGGCCTGATGCGAAACGGCGACTGGCTCGTACCCCGCCATGCGAACTTCTATGGCGCACCGCTTGTCGCGCTGTCCCGCCTTGTCGGCGTTCGCATCCTGAAAGTAGACCTCAACCCGCCTGAGCTGTGTCGCAAAGCGATCGAGCGACGCTGTCAGCTGCGTCTCGAACTCGGTGGTGAGAATCTGTCCGATCTGTACGTGGTTATCGGTGTTGAACTGTACCAGCATGCGTTCCTCGCGGGGTCAGAGTGGGGGCAAAGCCGTGCACGCTGCGTGCCTGCTGGCTGGGACATGACGGGATCGTCGCATCGGCTGCGACGACAGCTTCCTGCGAAATCGGCGACAACTGCTTTCCGCGGATACGAACTGATCGGGCGGATGAACAGCGATACTGCCTTGTTTTCCGCGGATACGAACTGATTACCAAGGAAAAGCGCAGATTTGTACGGTGAATGCGAAAGAACGGCATCGATCCGGCGAGTGTCGTCCTTTCCTTGTGGGGCTCCGCACGGTCTGCGATCCCCGCGCGCTGTTTCCCAAGAAACTCCGATACCGCTGACACGCACCGTCGACTCGTCGAGTGCACCGTAAAATCCTTCGTTTCCCCGTGATCAGTTCGTATCCGCGGAAAGCAGTTACGAAATGCGGTGATGGAAAGCCGTGGCCGATATCCCGGTCGGGTGTGCGGACATGGCGCATCCGGCCACAGTTTCGTTAGTTCATGGAGCCTCCTCCCACCCTCTGGTCCATCTGCCATGCCCCGTCTGTTCCCCTCCCTCCCTGCGCGTCGCCTGCCCACGGCGCTCGGCGCCCTTGTCCTCTGCGGCATCTTCGCCGGTGAGGCCTCCGCGCAGGGCGCCGATTCTGCGGCCGTTGCCGCGAAGGCGCGGGCCATTCATGGCCGGGTGCTTTCGATCGACACGCACGTCGACATCAGCCCGCGCAACTTCACGACCACTGCGCCGAATTACGGCCAGAAGCTGCCGGGCACGCAGGTGGACATCGCGAAGATGGAAGAAGGCGGCCTGGGTGGGGCATTTCTCATCGTGTATGTAGGCCAGTCGAACAACGACTCGGCCGGTTTTGCGCGGGCGAACGCCACGGCCATGGAGCTCTTCGCGAGCATCCACCGCCTGGTCGACACCATTGCACCGACCCGTGCCGCGCTTGCCCTCACGGCTGCCGATGCGCGACGGATTCATGCGAGCGGAAAGCGCGTCATCTTCATTGGTGTCGAGAATGGTTTCCAGATGGGCACGGACATCGGCAACCTGAAGAAGTTCTACGACATGGGCGGGCGCTACATGTCGCTCGCGCACAACCGGCACAGCCAGCTCTCCGACAGCAACACCGGCGAGAGCGACGGGGTGTGGCTGCACAACGGCCTGAGCCCGCTCGGCCGCCAGGTGCTCACCGAAATGAACAAGCTCGGCATGATGATCGACATTTCGCACCCGTCGAAGCAGTCGATGATGCAGACGCTCCAGATCACCAAGGCGCCGATCATCGCGAGTCATTCGGCCGTGCGCGCGCTCTGCAACCACAGCCGCAACCTCGACGACGAGCAGATGCTCGCGCTCAAGAAGAACGGCGGCGTGATGCAGACGGTCGCGTTCAACAGCTATGTGAAGTGCGATGCGGCAAAGGACAAGGCGCGCGCCGGTGCGATCGCCGAGCTGCGGAAAGAGTTCGGCATCACGGCAACCCAGCGTGGTGAGGTCACGGCGCAGATCGAGGCGCTACCGGAGCCGAAGAAGAACGAGTATCTCGCGAAGCAGGAAGAGATTACCGCACGCCGCTATCCGTCGGATCCCGCGGCAACGGTCAAGGATTTCGTGAACCACATCGACTATGCCGTGAAGAAGATCGGCATCGACCACGTCGGCATCAGCAGCGATTTCGACGGTGGTGGCGGCGTGGACGGATTCCGCAATGCCGCACAGAGCCTCAACGTCACCGAGGAGCTGGTGCGGCGCGGGTACAGCGAGGCCGACATCGCGAAGATCTGGGGTGGCAACCTGCTGCGCGTGATGGCGGAAGTGGAGAAGGTCGCGAAGAACACAAAGAACGCGAAGAAGTAGGCGACAATGCGCCCAGCCCCCCTCAATGCTGCACTCGCCATACCTCTCCTGCTGCTGCCGGCCGCGAGTGCCATCGCGCAGCCCAACATCAACTCGTCGAGCATCGCTCCGGCGGCGCGCTTCACGGATGCGGGTCGGATCGAGAAGCTGCAACGTGCGATGCCGGGGGTCGATAGCGTCATGCGCGCATTCGCCGTGGCGAACCGTGTGCCGGGAATCGCGTACGGGGTAATCGTCGACGGGCGGCTGATGCACGTGGCTGCGCTCGGGTTGCGCGAGGTGCCGAGCAAGGCGCCGGTGGACACGAGCTCGGTGTTCCGAATCGCGTCGATGACCAAGAGCTTCACGGCACTCGCAATCCTGCAGCTGCGCGACGCGGGTAGGCTGTCGCTCGACGACCCGGCTGAACGGTATGTGCCGGAGCTCAAAGGGCTGCGCTATGCGACGAGCGACGCGCCGCGCATCACGGTGCGCCACCTGCTCACGCACTCCGCGGGATTCCCGGAGGACAACCCGTGGGGCGATCAGCAGCTCGCCGCTACGAACGACGACCTCGCGCGCATGGTGCGAAGCGGTATTCCGTTCTCGAATGCACCCGGCGTCGCGTACGAGTACTCGAACTTCGGATTCGCGCTGCTCGGGCGCATCGTGCAGAACGTGAGCGGCATGCGCTACGCGCAGTACATCCAGCAGCGGGTGCTGCGGCCACTCGGCATGACGTCGACGACGATGGAAGCGCGCGACGTACGCTCGGGTCGGCTCGCACATGGCTACCGGCTGCAAGATGGCGCATGGCTCGAGGAGCCATCGCTGCCGGATGGATCATTCGGTGCGATGGGCGGCATGCTGACGTCGAGCGCAGACCTGAGCCGGTGGGTCGCGCTCATGCTGGATGCGTGGCCGGCACGTGATGGCGCCGAGTCACCGGTGCTCAAGCGCTCATCGCTGCGGGAGATGCAGCAGATCGCGCGCTTCTCGGGCGCGTCGGCACGCTCGGCGAACGGGGGCCTGTCGATGAGCGCGGGCGGCTACGCGTATGGATTACGCGTCGCGCAGAACTGCCTGTTCAGCCACATCGTTTCACACTCCGGCGGACTGCCGGGATTCGGCTCACAGATGCGCTGGTTACCGGAGCACGGCGTCGGCATCGTGGCGCTCGGCAATCTCACGTATACGGGTTGGAACGGCCCAATCGACGCGGCGTTCGAGGTGCTGGCGCGCGGTGGAGGACTGACGCCGCGGGTGGCGCAACCGGCGCCTGTGCTGCTGGCGATGCAGGACCGCGTGACGCGCCTCGTGCAGAGCTGGGAACAGCCGCTCGCCGACAGCATCGCTGCGATGAACCTGTTTCTCGACGAATCGGGGCCGCGCCGTGCGGCGGTGATCGGGAAGCTGCGCGACGCGGCGGGTGGCTCGTGCAACATGCGCACGCCGATCCAGGCGGAGAATGCGTTGCGCGGGCAGTGGGACATCAAGTGTGCGACTGGGTCGCTTCGCGTGGGGATCACGCTCGCGCCGACGGAACCGGCACGGGTGCAGCAGTTGACTGTCGCACGTGTGGCGGAGGGTACGCCGTTGGGCGCGGCGCCGGTGTGCCGGATGTAGACGGCTGCACAGCGGACAGCAACCGCGGCTCACGCGGAGATTGGTGACCGTCGCAGCGAACGGTTATTGCCGCGAGTTTCTACCGCCTCACGCGGAGTTGATATGAGAAAGGCCTTCCCCCGGCTGGTCGCGGCGTCGCACATCTAACCGTGCGCGCCAGAGGTGACCACTTACGCGGGCCGCGAGGCCCTCTG